>NZ_QQWI01000013.1 GCF_004125825.1 Fusibacter sp. A1
AAAATGCCAGTTGGCACCAAACGAACAACCGCTAGGTAGTAAAAGAGTTGTATGAAAAGAACCCTTAGTGTGGTTTTCAAAATACACATTGCCCTCCAACCACTTCATCAGAGTATAAAGAGAAGTGCCATCTATAAAACCACACTAAGGGTTGGTCATAACAACTCTTCATTCACCCAATCAACTAACCGCCAATCAGTAAATCCCATCTTCCCTCGCACTTTCTAAGACGCTCCGCTCCAAAAGCAAGGCAAACATTCCTCACCTACCTATCTTTCCTTGTATTTCAAACGCAGCGCCTTAAAAATACATGTCCAATTGGAAAATGCCAGTTGGCACCAAACGAACAACCGCTAGGTAGTAAAAGAGTTGTATGAAAAGAACCCTTAGTGTGGTTTTCAAAATACACATTGCCCTCCAACCACTTCATCAGAGTATAAAGAGAAGTGCCATCTATAAAACCACACTAAGGGTTGGTCATAACAACTCTTCATTCACCCAATCAACTAACCGCCAATCAGTAAATCCCATCTTCCCTCGCACTTTCTAAGACGCTCCGCTCCAAAAGCAAGGCAAACATTCCTCACCTACCTATCTTTCCTTGCATTTAAAGCGAAGCGCCTTAAAAATACATGTCCAATTGAAAAATGCCAGTTGGCACCAAACGAACAACCGCTAGGTAGCAAAAGAGTTGCATAAAAAGAAACCTTAGTGTGGTTTTCCAAATAAGCATTGCCCTCTAACCTCTTCAAAGAGAATAAAGAGAAGTGCAATCTATAAAACCACACTAAGGGTTGTTACTTGCAACTCTTTTTTCACCCAATCAACTATCTACTGTTCACCATATTTCACTCACTCCCACGTCCTTTCTAAGCCGCTACGCTTCAAAAGCAAGGCAAACCTTCATTCACCTAAAATCATTCCTTGCATTTCAAGCGCAGCGCCTTAAAAATACATGTTCAAATGAAAAGTGTCAGTTGGCATCAAATGATCAAACGCAAGGTAGCAAAAGAGTTGCATAAAAAGAAACCTTAGTGTGGTTTTCCAAATAAGCATTGCCCTCTAACCTCTTCAAAGAGAATAAAGAGAAGTGCAATCTATAAAACCACACTAAGGTTTGGTACTAGCAACGCTTTATTCACCCAATCAACTAACCACCATTCACTTGCTCACAACCACTCCCCACATTTTCTCTAAGACGCTACGCTTCAAAAGCAAGGCAAACCTTCATTCACCTAAAATCCCTCCTTGCATTTCAAGCGAAGCGCCTTAAAAATACATGTTCAAATGAAAAATGTCAGTTGGTTTCAAATGATCAACCGCTAGCTGACTGAAGAGTTGTATAAAAAGAACCCTTAGTGTGGTTTTTAAAATAAGCATTGCTCTCTAAAACTCAAAATCAGAGGATAAAAGAGAAGTGCTATCTATAAAACCACACTAAGGTTTGGTACTAGCAACACTTTATTCACCCAATCAACTACCCACCATTCACTTGCTCGCAAAGACTCCGATATTTTCTTTAAAACGCTCCGCTCCAACTGCAAGGCAAACATTCATTCACCTAAAATCCTTCCTTGCATTTCAAGCGTAGCGCCTTAAAAGTACATGTACAAATGAAAAATGTCAGCTAGCATCAAATGATCGAATACTAGCTAGCTAAAGAGTTGTATAAAAAGAACCCTTAGTGTGGTTTTCCAAATATGCATTGCCCTCCAAACCCAAAGTAAACTTCTCTCACCTATTCAACTCTCAAAAACAACAAAAACCGCCACAGTAAAATATCATGGCGATTAATCATTAACCTTTTGCGCTCCAGTCGAATCGGTAGCCTACACCCCAGATCGTGCGTATGCTTTCGTAGTTGGCTTCGAACTTTTTCAGCTTTTTTCTAATGTTTTTCACATGCGCCGAAATAGCGTTTTGTGTCAGTTGGCTTTCGCCGTCATCTATCTGGTTGATCAGGTTCTCATAGGTGAAGATATGACCTTCGTTAAGCGCCAATAACCTGAAAAGCTCATATTCCTTTGGTGTCAGCAGTAAATCCACTTCGTTGAACAAGGTTTTCACCTGCGAATCGTTAAAGGTCAGCTCGTGAATCTTAATCTGCTGTGATGTGATCTGGTCTGGATAACAACGGCTAATCAGCGCATTCACCTTCGCCATCAAAATCTTAGGCCTAAAAGGTTTGCTCATATAATCGTCAGCACCTAAATCGTAGCCCTTCATCATATTGTAATCATCCGACTTGGCGCTCACCATCACAATAGGAACAGCTGATTCCTTCCTGATCTTCTGCATCACATCAAATCCCGACATGCCAGGCAGCATCACATCAAGAATGATCAAATGAGGTTCCACCTTTTTAAAATTAGCAAGCGCATCATCCCCGCTCACAAAATGCTCAGGCCAGTAACCCTCAAAGTGCAAATAATCCGTAATAACCTCGGCAAGACTCAAATCATCTTCAACCAACATGACCTTCTTCATCAACAGCACACCTTTCTAAAATAGTTTATAAGCTTATTATATAGCAAATAACCTTAAAAATATCTTAAATTTGCAAATAAAAAAGCTGCCGTAAAGGCAGCTTCATCAATCTTATTAAGTTGTTTTCCAGTAGTTCTTAAACAAACCTGCAAATACACCAAGCATCACACCCAAAACTAATCCAATTGCCATATTTAGCGCTTTTCTCGGTCCGACAGGCTTTTCAGGTAAATAGGCTTCAGATATTACAAAAATCTTGTCGTTGAACACATCAAGCCTGTTGTTTAAAATGCTTTGCTCATTTTCAGTACCTACACTGATTGCTAAAAGTTCCCTCTCAGCAATCAGCTCATCATAAAACTCAAGCTTATTATCCAAACTTTCGCGTAGCGAAATCAAGGTAGTCTGAATATCCAAGTGCTGAGTTTCTATTTTTAAATAATTGCCGTTCGAGTACTCTTCTGTCATCAGGTTTTGATACAAAGTGGACAAATCTAAATTATTGTTTTTAGCATATGCGGCAGCAGCTTCAGGGTCATTAAACAATGACTTTTGCAGAGTATAGATCGGCTCTAAAGTATCTAGGAGCTCTTTAGTTGACTTAGCAAGAGATTCTTGTGTATCAATCGAATTCTTCAAATTGTCAATACTGATTTCATAATTTAAGATAAAGGAATTGATCGCATTTTTCTTATAAAGAATACGCTGATCAATGATAAAACGATTAATCAAATCCTGATTGATCTTCTGCCCCATAGCAGGATCTTCATTTGTGACTACCACAGAAAAACGATTCGACTCCTCTTCTTGCTCTAAAACAATACTATTTTTAAAACTTTCAGGTGTTGTTTCCAGCTCATTTTCCTTAATCACTTTTTCTAGCAAATCATTATTATAAAAGTACTGAAGGTAATCAGAAGCATTCCGTGAAGGAAACTGGTAGGTACCGTACCTGGTGCCTTCTTCCGTTGGCGCCTTAATCATCAATACGCTTTTTGTTTCATAGCTAGGCGATGCAATAAAATACGAATAGATAGCTGCCAGTAAAAACATAGTGATTGTAAATCCTATGACAATCCTACGTTCCTTCCAAAGCGCCATAATCAATTCTTTTAAGCTGATTTCATCATACTCTTGCTGTTCCATAATTAGTCCCTTTCATTGTAGGTGAATGTCGGTATATAGGTCTTTAGTGTCTTTCGTATAGCAGCATCACTTACAGTGCTTGCATCGCGTAGTTCGGTTAACATCTTCTTTACTGACGTTTCAGTGACAACTTCTGACTTTTCAATAAAAATCTTTTCAAAAGCCGTCGTGTTCATGTTGTCTTCATTTAAAATCAGTTCTTCAAACATCTTTTCACCCGGACGCAGTCCAGTGAACTCAATTTTTATATCCTCGTTCACCCTTAGCCCGGACAACCTGATTAAGTTTTCAGCAAGCGATGTGATCTTGACCGGTTCACCCATATCAAGCACGAATATCTCACTGTTTCTGCCAAAAGAACTTGCCTGTATCACAAGCCTCGCAGCTTCAGGTATCGTCATAAAGTAGCGTTCAATATCAGGGTGGGTCACCGTAATCGGTCCGCCTTCTTCAATCTGCTTTTTAAAAATCGGTATGACCGATCCGTTCGACCCAAGCACATTGCCAAACCTAACCGCAACAAACTTTGTAGTTTTACACTCTCTTTGTGACTGAACCAGCAGTTCTGTAATACGCTTGGTCGCGCCCATCACATTGGTCGGGTTCACTGCTTTATCAGTACTTATTAAAACAAACCGGTCCACCAAATGCTCCTTGGCAGCCTCAATCACATTCAAGGATCCAAACACATTATTCTTAATCGCCTCACTAGGGTTGGCTTCCATCAAAGGCACATGCTTGTGCGCAGCCGCATGAAAGATAACATAGGGCTTATGATTGCCAACCACCGAAAAAATACGATCCCTATCTCTTACAGAAGCAATGACAACTTCAAGTCCTAAGTTAGGGTGCTTCTTTTTAAGTTCATGCTCTAGTGAAAACGCATTGTTCTCATAATTATCTAAAATAATAAGCTTCTCAGGATCATACTTGGCAATCTGCCTACATAGCTCAGACCCTATCGATCCTCCACCACCAGTCACCATAATCACTTTACCCGCAACATACGACTTCATCGCCTCTGTTTTAAGCACAATTTCTTTTCTTCCTAGCAGATCACTGATTTCAACATTTCTTAGCTTGCTGATATCAAAGTTGCCATCGATTAACTCAAACATACCTGGCACAATCTTAAGTTCACAGCTCGTTTGACTCGCTTCGTTAACAATCTCTTTAATCGTAGATTTATCAGCAGATGGTATCGCAATGATAATCTGATCGATATCTTCTTTAACAACACATTCCCTAATGCTCAGTCGTGTGCCCACAATCGGCACGCCATTAATCGATTTGCCTATTTTAGTCATATCGTCATCAATTACCGCAACCGGCCTGCTGTTAAGCTCAGAATGATTTTTAAGCTCTTTGATGACCACAGCACCAGCTTGTCCAGCACCGACAATCAGCACTTTTTTAAATCCACTATGGCCAAATCGTTTTCTTTCTTTATATACCCTTGCCACTCTGTAGCTAAGTCGTCCAAGACCAAACAAAAGCGTATCAAAGATAAAGGTCAAAATATAAATACTTCTTGGGAAGGCATGCCCCATAATAAGCATGTATCCCATAAAGCCGCTTGTCGCAAAAATAGATGCGAAGATAATCTGAAACAGCTCTTCAACAGACGCATACCGCCAAAGCGAACTGTACATTTTCATTAAATACAGTACAATGATCTTAATCAAGGTTACCGTGATAATCACCATCAAAAAAGTGGTCAAATAGACCTTCATCTCTGAATCGATAAACAAGATTTTTTCAAACCTGATATAAAACGCCAGCACAAATGAAAGCTGAATCACCAACAAGTCCCACAGCAGCAACATAAACTGTCTAATTTGCTTTTTCACACTAATACCCCCCAAGTAATATAGCCATCAAGACTATCTTAACGTAAACTTCTAAAAAAAGTCAACAAAATATCAGTCTAAATGAGAAAACGTAATAAAAGGTTAAAAATGACGGCCAATCTTTTTTCTGTTCAAACCGCCAAGCAAATACCCTGCCATACGATTTATTCTGTTTGTGATTCCACCACTTCGAATAAGCCGTCTGAACACACTTCACGCCTTTCTTTATACTTGCACACTAGTTCTAAATACTTGGCTTTACACAGAGCATCAATCAAAATTCACCAGGGAAGGGTAGGGGTTCATTAGCGCCGATTATACCTTTACCTACCTTTATCACAATGATATAATCGAATTAGATATGGAGGCAATCTTGTGAAACCTACACTTAATGATGTACAGCAAATCATCCAAAATTTATTACAAACTATAACACCGGATACAATTCTACTCTTCGGTTCATTAGTTAATGGACAAGTAAATGATGACTCTGATATTGACTTACTTGTAGTTTGGGATGAAAACTCACATTTATCTCATTCAAAACGAAGACAACTGTTAAGAAAGTCTATTGGTCTAGTAAATTTTCCAATTGATATTATCACTTGTACGCAAGATGAACTAACTAAAGCATATTCTGATGAAAACAGTTTTACTCACGCTATCATTGATGAAAGTGAGGTTTTATATGGCAGACTCAACCTCACCAATTAAATGGCCTCAAGATACCCAAATGATTTTGATGAAGATCGAACTGAACAAGATGCTATAGAAGCAATTGACAACGCTTTAGTACTTTATAATTTTATAAATGCTTACTTTTAGGATTGCTTTAAAGGCAATCCTTTAATTTTCTTCCTAAAAGTTGTGTTTAGGGAATAGTTGAGACAAACAAAAACCGCCATATGCTACATTTGACGCTTACTTATGTATTACAAAGCTGGCACTGTCATTCGGCATCAGAGAACCAGGCACCGACATACAGCCTCTCAGTACCAAACAAACACCTTAGACACCCCCATACCGCCCCTCGGTGAGCGGCACGATGAGGTTCCATCTATTATAGATTACAATGCATAAAAACCACATTAGAAAAGTATGAAATCTTTATGAATATGGCATACGACTCCAACTTTCATCAAAGTTTAGACACATACCTCTCAGAAACATCAAAATATCTAGCTAGTTCCTTTGGTCGTAGCTTTAAATGCAGCCTAGCCTCACGAATAATCACTTTTCTAAGCGATTGGTAGTATTCTGCAAGCAAATGCCCTTGCATGACACCATGGTCATAATCCAAACTGTCCATCAGGTCCTGAATCTTACAATGTACTCGTCCCTTTACAAGAGAAATCGCCTCTGCGATATCGACTTCATCAGTCCGGCCTAATATCCATTTGAATTGCTCTATACCATCATCTTTCGACTCGGCCAACATTTGATACGCAGTATCTAAATCACAAAAACCATTGCCACTCAAGTACTCTGCATAGGAGCTCCATCTGTAATCAAAATGGCTCGTAAGTCCAGCATCAATAGGATTAATATGAATATATCGAAGCAGGTTATAATAGTAACCGGTTGAACTGCAAAGGCAACTTTTAAACCGCCCAGCAAATACCCTACCATACGTTTTATTCTGTTTGTGATACCACTTCGAATAAGCCGTCTGAACACACTTCATAAAATGACCCATATGCACATCTCCAGACCGAATCAGCAAATGAACATGATTATCCATCATACAATAAGCTAATAATGAAACGTCATACCTTTCTTTATACTTGCACACTAGTTCTAAATACTTGGCTTTACACAGATCATCACTTAAAATATAAGCACCGTTATTGCCCCTACACATTACATGATGTGTAGCACCATTGAAATCAATACGTAACATTCTACCCATATCATCACCTCCATGACCTTTGCTTTGATTATAGCAAAAAAGACCATGAAAAGAGCAAAACAAGTCTGCTGCCTGCATTATACATAATATGGAATGCTACAAGCATAAGTGTTAACAACCTTGCTCGGCACCTACATACAGCCTCTCAGTGAGCGGCACGGGGGTCGCAAAGAGAATAGATCTTTTAAAGTAGCAAGGTGTTGTAGAAATTACTCCTTAGTTTTCCCATTAAGTCCTAGTTCATTTTTAATCTTTGTAGTTGAAATCTCAGGAGTTCTTTCAAGGTAAACCACTTCACAATGTTCTTTTAGAAAATCAAATTTACCTTTCCAATCATCACCCATCACAAACACATCGACCTTGTATTCTTTTACATCTTCGATCTTTTGCTCCCAGTTGTTTTCGGGGATTACCAAGTCAACGTATCTTATTGCTTGTACTAATTTTTTTCTTTCCTCATAAGAGAAGTAGCATTTCTTACCCTTTATATCGTTAAACTCATTCGTAGAAAGAGCAACTATAAGATAGTCACCTTGTTCTTTAGCACGTTTCAATATATTAATGTGCCCATAGTGCAGTAGGTCAAATGTTCCATAGGTTATTACTTTTCTCAATTATTTCTCCTCCTCAAGGCCAATATTTCTTATTTGATTTATTAAGTGTTCAATGCCCATATTATTGTAATCACCGAATATTTTTGTCTTCAAAAGATCTGCTTTCTGTCTATATTCCGCTTCATATTTTTCATTAATAACGTCAATATTTTGTGAGAAAAATGTCTGTAATTCTTCAATACTATGTGCTTTAGGTCCAGGTGTAAATTCCTCGTAATCGAATATTAATCCTCTGTCTTCATCTCTATAATATTCTAAATCATAAGGAAAAAATAGGATTGGTCGATTCCAAAGTAAAAAGTCAAAATATATTGATGAATAATCCGTCATTAATATATCTATTTGATCCAAAAATGTGTAAACATCGGCTTCTGAAGGCAAATTTATAAATGCCTTATGGTTTTCAATGTCTCCAAATTTATCATTCTTACCAGCAAAATGAAATTTACCTACAAACTTAATCTTTACACTCTCGCAGTAATCTAAGAATTGGTTTATCTCATCCATGCTTTCAGTTCCAAATATTAAGGTTTCTCTTTTATCTCTGAATGTTGGAAAATAACCAATGATTTTGTACCCGTCTTTTATGTACTCTTCAATATTCTCATAACTGCTTTTTTCATGTTGAGGGACATATTTGATTGGTTTATCACATATTGGTTCATAGTTTCTTGGATATCCCGAAATGATTACCTTCCTCTCATCAACTCCGAAGGCTTTTCCTAAAATTTCAGCTGAAAAATCAGAAGTAGCAAGTATGAAATGATCAGACCAGCATCCTCTGACTGTCCATTTACCAACCATGTTTTGTATTGCAGTTTTTCTTGTAGATTTATAATTTCCCATATAAGAACCGATTTTTTTCAGTGGAAATCCATGCCAAAGATTAACTCGTTTACTTCGTACTGAGAAAAAAGCATTAATATCTGTGGGAGCCTGATCAATCAAATGATATTTAGCTCTTAAATGATACCAAATTGATGGTAAGCTCCATGTAGAATATACTTGATATCCTTGTTTCATTAGTTCATCTCTTATTTCCTTTGATCTTGTAATCCACACAACTTTGTCAAACCCAAGATCATTTAAGTTAGCATTCAAATACAAATAGAAATGTTTAGAGTTATCTGCAAATCTTTTTCCAAACCATCCTCCTACAATCACTATTTTATTTGACTTTGGAATTGAAAAAGAAATTGTCAATACCAACACGTTAATCAAAAACAGCATTAATTTCTTACTACTCTTTATTATAATTTGCATACTATGTTCTCCTATCCAAAATATTACGGATGTTTTTTCGATGATTTACTGCTAATGCAAACAGATTCAGCGAGTACATTGCTATTCCAAAAATTATTATTTGAATATATATATTTTCAAATGTTATAGCATCTATTAAAATCATACCCAGCAAATAATTGACTACTCCCATTGACAAAATTTGAATCAAATTTCTATAATCATACGAAAATATTCCCAAAAGCAACTTAACCTGGATGATAGAGATCAGATTATTCACAATAATGCTTATTCCCGTAGCAATAGCAACTCCGACAATTCCAAAGCGACTTATTAATATAAAGTTCAGTGTTATGTTGATTAATAGCGATGCAATGTTGTTATATAATGCTAATTTTGCATATTTTGTCATTGTCAGTATAGAACCAATAGGTCCTGAAATTGCATCAATTAAAAATGAAAATGCCAGTATAATTAGTGCCAATTTAGCTTCTTTTGTAACATAGGCTTCTCCGAATATCGCTAACAAATCATTGCCTAAAAATAAAAATATAAAAAACATAGGAACTACTAAATAGGTTACAATACGAACAATTCTCTTCATTTCAGTTTCTATCTGTCCGATATTGTTCTCGTTGTATAGCTTGGAAATCACAGGCCAAAACGCAATGAACGGAGTAACAAATACACTAATTAAATTTACATAATTTTGCGCAACTTTATATATACCGACTCTATTCAAATCCAAGAAAGTAGAAATCATTATTTTATCGATATTTTGGAGCATCAAACCGATGCCAGAAATCAAAGCAACAGTTAAAGAGTATTTTATAAATGCTCTTTTTTCTTCTAAACTTAAATTAAGTTTTGAGTTAGCTTTGATTTGGAGCCTATTTGATATTTGAGCTGTTCTTAAGAAAATCGTTATAATTTCACTAAGCACAAAACTAAATAAAGCAGCTCTCAGGCTATCTACATTGAGTAGTATTAATATCACAAAGAAAATCATCTTTAGAATGTTGTTGATAACAGAATTCAGTAATGTTACTTGGACGACATTCCCTTTTCCCTGTAAGTATCCATCTAAAATTGCTATCATTGATCTTATTACTATCATTGAAATTAATAGTAATAATCCATAATTTGAGAAGCCAATAAAACGTCGAAGTAAAAACAATATACCAGCTACCGCTATTGTGATTAATAAAGATGTCTGTGTTGAAAATCTCAAAAGGGACTTCTCTTTAGTTACGTCTCCTTCAAAACGAGCAACTTCTTTAATCAAATTTCTGTCCATACCCAAAATTGTTATGATGGAGAATACTGTAGAGTATGTTAAATACATCGTGTATTCTCCATACAATTCTGGATTTAGAATCCGTCCTAATACTATTTGAAAAATAAAAGCGATACCAAGACCAAAAAATTTTAATATGAAAGTACCGCCAGCTTTTTTATAAAGTCCACTCATTCGCAATCAATCTCATTTCATGTATTTATATAATGTTTTAAAGCATCTTCCCAATTTTCTAATTCAATTAATGGTGATTTATACAATCTCGAATTTTTTGGTCTTCTAGCCTTTGTCGGATAGTCCTCTGTCTTTATTGGATTGACTTTAACGGTTACTCCAGCTTGCTTAAAGATCTCACATGCAAACTCGTACCAACTACAGTATCCTTCGTTTGTGGCATGGTAAACTCCAAACTTATCTGTTCTTATTATTTCAATTAAAAGTTTAGCTAAATCGTACGTATAAGTAGGAGATCCAATTTGATCTGCCACTACAGAAATTTCATCTTTTTCTTTTCCTAATCTTAGCATTGTCTTAACAAAATTGTTGCCATTGCTCCCGAAGACCCAAGAAATTCTCACAACAAAATATTTGTCTAATATCTTCTGAACTTCTACTTCACCTTCATACTTTGTCTGTCCGTAATAATTAATAGGGTTTGGTTTATCTGTCACCCCAAATGGCTCGTCCCCTTCACCATCAAAAACATAATCAGTGCTAATATAAACCATCTTTGCATCGATTTGCTTACACGCTTCAGCCACATATTTTGCGCCAAGAACATTGACTGAATAACATAAATCTTTTTCATCTTCAGCTTTGTCTACAGCTGTATATGCTGCACAATGAATGACAGCGTCAGGGCTATAATCATTTATAACCTTTGTCACTTGCTCTTTATTTGTAATGTCTAAAGATTCCCTATCAGTACCTAGGTAATCTATACCTTCAGAATCTAACCGTTTTATTACATCATATCCTAATTGTCCATTAGCGCCAGTAACTAGAACCTTCATTATTCTTCACCTTCTCTGTCACCGTACATCTTCACATAGTAATCTTTGTAATCACCTGAGATGATATTTTCCCACCATGAACGATTATTCAAGTACCACTTAATTGTTTCTTTAATCCCTTCATCAAATAAAGTTGTAGGTTCCCACCCTAATTCTCTTCTTGTCTTTGAAGGATCAATTGCATAGCGCATATCATGCCCAGCTCTGTCTTTTACATAAGTTATAAGTGATTCCGGCTTCCCTAACTCATTAAGAATTGCTTTAACGACATCTAAATTAGTTTTTTCATTGTGTCCGCCAATATTATATACTTCTCCCACTTTTCCTTTATGGAGTATAAGGTCTATAGCAGTGCAATGATCCCCCACATAAAGCCAATCACGAACATTTTCACCTTTACCATATACAGGTAGGCTTTCATCATTTAGTGCTCTAGATATCATAAGGGGGATCAACTTCTCAGGGAAATGATATGGGCCATAGTTATTTGAACACCTAGATATTGTAATTGGTAAACCAAACGTTCTGTGATAAGCCTGTACCAATAAGTCTGCTGATGCTTTCGATGCCGAATATGGAGAAGACGTATGAATTGGTGTTTCTTCTGTGAAGAATAAATCAGGTCTATCAAGTGGTAAATCCCCATATACTTCATCTGTTGAAACCTGATGGAATCTATTAACTCCATACTTTCTGGAAGCATCCATTAACACTTGAGTACCTAAAATATTAGTTTTCAAAAAAATACCTGGATCTTCAATTGATCTATCTACATGAGATTCTGCAGCAAAATTAACTACAAAATCGAATTTTTCTTCTTCAAAAAGCTTTTCTACTAATTCTCGATCTGTAATGTCCCCTTTGATAAATTTAAAATTACTGTTCTCAATTACTGGCTCTAGTGTAGATAAATTTCCTGCATATGTTAATGCGTCTAAACATACAATTCTATACGTTGGATGTTCATTCAGCATATGAAACACAAAATTACTACCTATAAATCCAGCTCCACCTGTTACTAATACATTCATCTGATTTCCCTCGCTTTCACTAATACTTGAAATTTATGCTGCAATCTTCTAACAATGGTGCATTTAGATCTTTTTCTGAAAGTATCGGGGCTTCAATTCCCCAAGCTACTCCAATTTCCGGATCATCATATCTTATACTTCTATCATTTTCAGGTGAATAGTACTCATCTACTTTATATTGAACTTCAACATCATCTGTAAGTGTTAAGAATCCATGTGCAAATCCTTTGGGGATTAATAGCTGTTTTTTATTATCTTCTGTTAATTCCACAGCAACCCATTTCTTGTATGTAGGTGATCCATCTCTAATGTCTACAGCTACATCTAAAATTTTCCCTTTAGTGCATCTGACAAGTTTTGTCTGTGCCTTAGGGTTTAGTTGAAAATGAAGTCCTCTTAATGTCCCTTTCTGTGCTGAAAGAGAATGATTATCCTGAATAAAGTCAATATCAATGCCAAACTCTCTAAACTTCTCTTTAGAGTATGTTTCTGTAAACCATCCTCTATGATCACCAAAGACTCTTGGCTCGATAATAAGTACATCTTCAATATCAGTCTTTATAATATTCATTTATCTTACCTCTTTTCTAATAATGAATTTTACCTTCAGCAACTTTCTTCAAATGTTCTCCATAGGGTGATTTACCATATTTCTCTGCTGACGATAAAAGAGTTTCTCTATCAATCCATTCGTTGTGAAATGCAATTTCTTCAAGTGCAGAAATTTTGATACTTTGTCTTTTTTCAATCATCTGAACGAACTCCGCAGCTTCAACCAAGCTATCCATGGTTCCGGTATCTAACCAGGCAAATCCTCTACCTAAAAGTTTCACGTTTAATGTTTCATCTTCTAAGTACATTCTGTTTAAGTCAGTGATCTCAAGTTCTCCTCTGTGCGAAGGCTTAACTTTTTTTGCTAAGTCTACAACTCTATTATCATAGAAATAAAGACCCGTAATACAGTAATTGGATTTTGGATTCTTAGGTTTTTCTTCAACTGAGAGAACCTTTCCACTATCATCAAATTCCACAATTCCAAATCTTTCTGGATCATGAACATAATATCCAAATATAGTTGCTTTCCCATTTTTAGCATTCTCAGCAGCTTCTTTTAGGATAGGTGTAAATCCATTTCCGTAGTAAATATTATCTCCTAACACCATGGCTACATTATCATCACCTATAAAATTTTCACCGATAATAAATGCCTGTGCCAACCCGTCAGGAGAAGGCTGCTCTGCGTATTCAAGACTAATACCAAATTGACTTCCATCACCTAACAATCTCTCAAAATTGGGCAAATCCTGAGGGGTTGATATAATTAAAATTTCTTTTATACCCGCTAACATAAGCACTGACAACGGATAATAAATCATTGGTTTGTCATAGACAGGCAACAACTGTTTGCTTGTCACCATAGTTAATGGATATAGTCTAGTTCCTGACCCTCCAGCTAAAATAATTCCTTTCAATATCATCACCTCAATATAATTTTTCTAATATATCTGCAATCCTCTTACTTGCAAAACCATCTCCATATGGATTGCTCGCTTTACTCATTTTGTCGTATTCGTTTTGATCTTCTATTAATTGCTTAAAGGTCCTGTAGATTACCTCTTCATCAGTTCCTACCAGCTTAAGTGTTCCTGCATCAATACCTTCTGGCCTTTCTGTAGTATCTCTCATAACAAGAACCGGCTTCCCTAAACTAGGAGCTTCTTCTTGAATTCCACCACTATCAGTTAAAATTAAATGAGACCTAGATAAGAAGTTGTGGAAATCTAATACTTCAAGCGGTTCAATAATTCGAATTCTATCTGTATCACCAAGTATTTCTTGGGCAGCCTCTCTTACAACAGGATTCATGTGAATAGGATAAATCGCCTTAATATCTGACTCTTCATCAATAATTCGTTTAATGGCTCTAAACATATTTCTCATTGGTTCTCCAAGATTCTCTCTTCTATGAGCTGTTATCATTACTAATCTACTATCTGCAGCCCACTCTAAATGCTCATGATTGTAATCATCACGAACTGTAGTCTTAAGAGCATCAATAGCCGTGTTTCCAGTCACATAGATTGTAGAAGGCTTCTTACCTTCTTTAAGTAGATTTTCTTTTGACATCTCTGTTGGTGCAAAATTGAAATTTGATACAATGCCAACAGCTTGTCTATTGAACTCCTCTGGATACGGAGAGTAGATATTGTAAGTTCTTAATCCCGCTTCTACATGCCCTACAGGAATCTGAAGGTAAAAGCAAGCTAATGCCGTTACAAAGGTTGTCGATGTATCTCCATGGACCAAAACAACATCTGGCTTAACCTCTTCAAGGACTGCCTTCATTTTCTCAAGAATATTGATCGTAACGTCAAACAAAGTCTGTTTCGCCTTCATTATAGATAGATCGTAGTCAGGTACAACATCAAATGCAGTTAGAACCTGATCGAGCATTTCCCTATGTTGACCTGTTACACAAACAACTGTATTTAGTTTTTCTCTTGTCTTTAGCTCTTTAACCAGAGGGCACATCTTTATTGCTTCAGGTCTGGTACCAAAGACCACCATTACTTTTTTCATTTTAATTCATTCCAATCTTATAGTTTATAAACGCCATCAAAGTTACAGATATTCTTAGTGTCTAGAATCAGTTTGTCCTTGACTAAATCAAGGTTATTCTTAATGTGATCATGCGCGGTAATTATGACCAAAATCTCTATCTCATTTAAGAAGTCTTCGAAGTTCATAAACTGATGATTTACCATTCTTTCTTTAATGAATGGATCATACACTTTAACCCCAAAAGCTAGATGCTCGTCCATTCTTTCAAGAAGTTGTAGTGTTGGACTTTCTCTTGTATCATCTACATTTTCCTTATATGATAGCCCATAGATACCAATCTTAGAGATGTCTGTAATATTATGTTCTCTCATAATGTCTCTAATTCTGCCAAGAACATGGGTAGGCATTGAATCATTGATTTTCCTTGCCGTTAGAATTAGGTTGGTAAGATCAGGATAGTCTCCAACTAAGAACCATGGGTCAACTGAAATGCAATGCCCGCCTACACCAGGACCAGGCTGAAGAATATTTACTCTCGGGTGCTTATTAGCAATTCTTATGATCTCATAGACATCCATATTGTCCTCTCTGCAAATCTTTGCTAGTTCATTTGCAAATGCAATATTGACATCTCGATAAGTATTCTCAACAACCTTAGACATCTCTGCGGATCTGATATCTGTTACAACAATCTCAGATTTGCAAAAACATGAATATAATTCTTTAACTAGTTCTCCTACTTGGGGATCATCAGACCCAACTGTTCTTGAATTGTGCTCAAGTTCATAAATCATATTTCCCGGAATGATTCTTTCAGGAGCATGAACTAGATGAATCTCATCACCAATCGCCACTCCTCTATTCTCTATTTCAGGTCTTACATATTTATCAATTGAACCGGGTGAAATAGTTGACTCAATAATAATCACAGCACCTTTTTCACAAACATCTATAATCGCGTTAACAGCTGAGATAACATATTTGGGATCCAGTTTTTTACTCGAATTAATGTAAGGAGTCGGAACAGCTACTATATAAGTATCAGTTTTCTGATACTCAGTGGTAAATTTAATGCCACTTTCGATAGCGGCTTTAAATAACTCTTCCAGCCCATCCTCTTCAAATGTAAGTTTCCCTTTAGACAATGAGTCTACTAATTTGTCATTCAAATCTGTCCCAATTACCTCTACACCACTCTTAGCGAACATCAAAGCTGTTGGAAGTCCGATGTAACCTAAACCAATAACATTAATTTTTTTCATTTCCGCTCACCCTTTCATAATTCATTTGGCACTCTATTCTTGATTAAATTATTATAAATTCTATTGTATGATAGCAATAAACCTATAAAGATATATGAAATTCTAGCATCTGCCATTTGAGCAACATTTAATAAATTTAATAAATATAACGTCATTATAATAATATAGAACTTATTGAAACTCACTCTTTCCAGTATATTTGTTTTGTTTCTATTCTTTATTGCATGAAGAATAGTACTAAGATAAGTTATAATAAAGCCTAGCAGCCCAAATATCCCATATTTCAACATCATTCCTAGGTAATTATTATCTACTGAGGAAAAGTTGCCAGAAATATTATTAATAGTTGAAAAGAAGTTAAAATCACGCTTTCCATATATACCCAAACCGAATACGATGTTTTCCTTTATGCCTTCAAATACAATTCTTATTAGCTCAATTCTATAGGATATTGTATCTTCTGCCATATAATTAGTTCCAGTATTCAGACCAATCGTACTTGCAATCATGTTAAAAACTTTGCCGATTGAAAGGTAATTGGCGGAAATAACAACCCCACATACTATAATTAAAACAACAACTGTTTTTTTCCATTTAGCAGTCTTTAAATTCAATAATAAATTAACCATAAATAAAAGCTGTCCAATTATCATAATAATTATCGGTCCTCTAGCTAATGTTAGAAAAATATTAATATTTAATAAAATCAATGCATACACAAGTAGTTTCCGATATTTTTTTTCAACAATCATTATTTTATAATAAGCTAAGTATAAGCAAAAACTTAAATATATTGCATATGAGATTGAATTATTAAAAGACTGCTCAATTCGAAACATATCTAATCGATAAGACGATTTCGTTCCTAAATTAGGATTGTCATAGGTAAAATTCTCAATTAATGAAAATACATTGAATTGAGTCATAAATTCTACTATACCTGATATCGAAATTAATGAAGCTACGACAAGTAAAATAGCAGTTACTTTTTGGAACTTTTTGTCACTATTCACAAAAATATAAACGATGAAAATAGGTATTACATCGTCAACAATAAAAAGCAAAACCCGCGAGAACTCTCCATGTACTATAATCGGTATTGTTCTTAACATAAATATTATAAGAATTAAAAAGAAATATTTATATGGAACTTTAATTTTCATGAACTTAATTGGTTTTAGAATAAAAAGTAATACCGTGCATACAACTGTTAATAATGTATATGAAGAATATCCCAAAATCCTAAAATACGAGGGTAATATTGGGAATAAAGCAACAAAAATAAGAAATACTAAAGGTAATCTTGTATTTTCTTTTTCTGTATATTCAGCAACTTGAATATCCATCATCTCCTCCTATTAGCACTTGACTTATCCTTTATCATCTTCTGAATCTTTCTTATGTTTTGAGTTATATAAGTTTCAATAATTGAGTATTTAAAAAACAGTCTCGCTACAACTAATTGAATTCCATTTACACTATAATAATTTTTAAGAATATACTCTTTGCTTTTCAATAATATTTTTTGTTTTCTTATAGCTGTAGAATACGTTTTATCAATTGATTCCGAATGTTTATGAATATACTTAAGATCAGTCATAACAAATGTTTTTAAATTAGCTTTTTTCAGTTTTAGACCTAAAACTGTTTCTTCCCCATATAAAAATAAATTTTCGTCGTACATTCCATGCTCTATCATTTCATTAGTTCTCACCATAAGTAATGAACCCGCAACACATTCAACTTTAAAAGCTTTTAATTCAATATTAATATCTTTATATCTCTGGCGCTTTAATAGTAACCTACCTGCAATTCCACTAGCGGATATAACTAAATAAAATTTACTGGGTATACGCCACGCATAAACATATTGCGGTTTATTTAATATTGTATAAGGAACAGGCGCTAGTACCGTCATTTCTTTATTAATACTAAATTCATGAAGCATCGAATCTACACATGATTTATCGAAACATACATCTGGATTTGAAATTAATACAAAATCAGATTTAAGTACATCATTTGCATACTTAATCCCTATATTATTTCCATAACCATACCCTCCATTTTTTTCTGATAGAATTATTTGAACTTTTTCACTTTTATATTTAATTAATTCAGCGTATGAATCATCAGTTGAACAATTATCTACGATGATAATATTGTCGATGGAGTTGAAATCTTTTATATTTTTTAAGAGATTTATCGTATTTTCGCTATCGTTATAATTTAGAATAATACAAGATAATGCCATATTACTTCATCCTTCTTTCCGGTTTATGATGAATCTCAACTCTTTGCCAAAATTTCATCTAACCTTCTATATAGTTTTTCATGACTTTGTTCAATCTCCTCAATGAAATTCGAACAAGTTTCTTTAATATAATTAATGTCTCTAGTATGATACCAATTGTGTAAATTATCTGCTAACCCTTCAAAGGAATTTTTAGATATACAATATCCAATCCCAAGTGTATTTGAAACTTCTCCAATATAAGTACCATTATAAGTTAAAATCGGAATGTTCAAATATATCGCATAATATAGTTTTATTGAAAGAGCTGTGTCAACATGAAGGTTTCCTGTGCCATATAAATTAAACAAAATGTCTGCATCTTTAAGATATTTAATCGTCTCAATTGGTTCAAATCTACCATGTACTATTACATTCTCTATATGCCTTCCTTTTATATACTCTTCAATTACATGTGACCCTTGTCCAACGAAAGTCATTATATAGCGGGAATCATTCTTTAATTCTTCTATCATTGGAAAGATATTTTCAGGCCATCTAATTTGTCCAATATTCAAGATATTGATCTTTTCATTTACACTCCGGTAATGATTGCGCGGTTCAAGTTGATTTAGCATTTTTTTATTAAGACTGTGAATTGTCAGATATTCACCATCCGGAAGAAATTTTTTAAAAGCTTCAGATGAAACAGTATTAAAGTCAGCCTCTCTTATCGCAGGAGTTATTCGATATTTAATAAGCGGATTATCATCATAGTGATAATCACGTACGTTTATACAATATTTCTTCCTATACTGTTTTATTAATATATCAGAAAATATAAATGCGGTAACTTGGTTCCATACAATAATATAATCATATTTATTATTATCAATTATTTTTTTTGCAAAATTCCTCATTTTCCAAAAATGAGCTAGTTTAGCAAATACATTAGAATTAATAGTTTTTTTAGCATCGAACTCATAAATTTTATTCGCTGTTTCCAGATAATTATCATCATATTTATTTGCACATATGATGTCATATTTTATCTTATTTTTTTCAAAATAATTTGTATATAGTGATAACATGGTCATCCTCGATAAATCTACTGTGCTCAATATGCAAATCTTCATAATATTACCTCTTCTTTTTTATAAAATTATTATTGAATAACTCATTCATTTGTTTAATGAATGCACTCCTGGAAAATTGCATAATATACAAGTCAAAAGATTTTTTTTTCATCGATAACAGATCTTCTATTAAAAAACAAAAATTTGTCAATGGTTTGTTATGATATCTAATATTAACCCCAACACCATACTTCTCAACTATCTCTGCAGAATCGGCAGGAATGTTATTTATTATTGGAAGTCCGTGCTGAAAATAATCTATTGACTTCATTGTTAACCCAACACAAACACTACTTTTCATAATATTCAACCCAAAATGACATTTATCAAATATATCCTGCTTCTCTTGTGGATCATAGATTTTTCCATGATACTCAACGGTTGCCCCGCCTGCCTTTGCTTCATCAATAAGCTCTTGTTTACTTTCGCCATCACCAATAATATGAAGTGTTACAGGCTTAATCTTCTTGATGATTTCTATAATTTCTTTAATTTTAGGAATATCAATGATATTGTTGATTGATCCTAAGTAAGCCAAATGTATTTCATCTTCACTTAACTGAGGGTTGCTAACTACATCTATCTCTCTTTTGGCAAGATATACCGTTTCTGTCTTAACACCTTTCAATGCATCACCTAAAACTGACTGATATAAATCACACTCAGTAATTACAAGATCAGCGTACTTTAAGCTCTTATCTCTCATAGCACCCCAAAATGTAAATGGTGGAAACTTCTTTGCTTTTCCTATAGGCATCGTTTCCGGCCATAAATCTATTAAATCTAGTATCAGCTTTACATCTTTATGCTTTCGCTTATAACTGGCAGCAAACTTTGCTAGAGAATTTGGTGGTACAAATGTATATACTAGGTCTGGCTTTAACTCTTCAACAATCTTAAAAGCATCGCCCGCGTATTTATAATGTGAAGATAGTCTTGATACTGATAAATTCTTATAATAGGGATTTGACTTAACAAAAATAAACTCTTCTTTAGTGTCTTCTCTATGTACTTTTTTGAAATGTCTAAAATCAGATTGAATCACGGTTACGTCATACCCTTGTTCTTTGAAAAACTCATGAACTAAATCAACTCTATTCTCATAAGTATCAAAGCAATTAACTATAACTGCTTTCATCACCTTCCACTCTCCAATTCCGTCAACTCAATAGATTCTCTAAATGTTCTTATTCGGTAATTCGCCTTATCGTAGTCACTCATGGACTTCTCATAAACCAAATTGCCGAATACCTTATTAACGACTCCAATCCCAAACATCATTCTCAGAACCGGATTAAAAACCTTAGTCATCATGATCTTCTTCCCATGAACTTCAGCAATCAATCTTACCAGCTCACTGGTCTTCACATACTCTTTGTTCTGTGGAAAATAAAGCCCTGTTTCTTCATAATCAACCATGACTTTGATGAACTCACAAAGGTTATCAATATGAAGCATGCTGCGCTCATTATCGATGTCAGGAAATACTGGTATCCTCTTAGCCATATTAGCCAGCCTTGGATAGTTTCCTTTAGACCCTTTCCCATAAATCATAGGTGGTCTTAGCACAACTATTTTGAAGTCATCAGATTCTAAATCTTTGATGCCTTCCTCTGCCTGCAGCTTACTATTACCATAGAAGTTACTTGGCATAGGAACTGTATTTCTATCAATAATTCTCTTACTACTGCTGCTATCGCCATAAACAATGATGCTGCTCATAAAAATGAACTGCTTTACACCTTCTGCCTTGGCCTTCTCAGCAGTTTCAATCGTTAAGTCTCTATTTACTTTATAGTAGAGATCTTCCATCTTTGGATCAGAAGACACATGAGCTATCCCAGCCACATGAAACACTACATCATACTGGCTAAAGTCCTTCTCTTTCCATGACCCATCTTTCATGTCAACCGTATCTACTTTATATTTATCAGGTTCTCTCATGAGCCAATCCTCTAGAGATGTACCTATGTAACTGCTCTTACCAGTGATTAGAATATTTTTGATATTTTTCATTTCGTCACCTCAATCAAGTGGGCTGTATCATTAAATACACTTACCTCAGATTTTTGATTTCTCAGCTTTAGAATTACTAGGGTTTGCTTCAGTTGCTTTCGCCTTAACCCCAGTCCCACCTTCAACAACACCATCACTTCTAAGAACGCTAAAAATCGTCCCAAAGAAGCATCTGACATCCATGAGAAGTCCTATCTTCTCAGCGTACTCTCCATCAAGTCTAGCCTTAACATCAATCTCAAGTTCATCTCTACCATTAATCTGCGCCCAACCAGTAAGGCCAACCGGCACGTCATTTGCACCGTATTTGTCTCTTTCTTCTATCAGATCATACTGATTCCAGAGCGCTGGCCTTGGACCGATAATGCTCATCTCACCTTTAAAGATATTGATGATTTGAGGTAGTTCATCTAAGCTTGTCTTTCTTAAGAATTTACCAACCTTTGTAATCCACTGATCCGGATTATCTAAAAGATGAGTAGGCATATCTGATGGTGTGTCAATACGCATTGTACGGAACTTCAATATATTAAAATGACTCTTATGAATCCCCACTCTCTTTTGCTTAAAGAGAACTGGACCTTTTGAGTCGATTTTAATTGCTATAATAAGTACTAAAAAAACAGGAGCTAAAATGATTAGTCCTAAACCTGAAAGTATGATATCTATTAATCTTTTGATTTTTAAGTAAACCATGATAGTTCCTCCTGCATCGGTTATGTATGTTTTGAGGTGTATAGAACACCTTATTTTCTTCTCTATATGTAGTGTTTTCATTGAATTTCACTACTATATCTTGCATAACTATATGAGTTGATTGGATGCTTAGACGTGTAATGCTTCTGTAACATTCACCCTTATACACCAACCTCTGAAACCCTTGCTATTACTGAATTACAGCCTCTTTATCCTTTCACCATACTCACGTCGATTGGGTCGGTAAATACATAAAGTTTACTTTTTTATCGACCACCATCTACCACCTTTTTCTGTAGGCAATGATATTACTAACTTTCAGCGGTAGTCGATAGTTTTTTATGTACCACTTTTTGCGAGAATTCTCAACCTACATATTGTAGTCATATATTTTTGACCCACTATATATAGTTATCCTTTCACCATACTCACGTCGATAAAAACATACAATCAAAAAGTTTGCGATTTTTCAGACTACATAGACTACATAGACTACAAAACTCTGAAACCTTTGATTTCACTAACTTTAATCTGTAGTCTGACTTTGTAATGCGACTACATTTCACTTTTTAATAATCCTTACATATTTTCATCACAACCAAGGCACTTCCTCCCCCGGTCCTTCTTCTTCCTCGCCTTCACTCCCACTACCATGAATGCTACACTTTACTTTTCCATCTTCATAACTGATGACTCCACCAGCTGGACACACCTCATCAAAGTTATCAATAAGAAATTGATTAAAGATACTATCCGCATGATCTATATCCTTTTCAACCAGAAAAGTTGAATACATTCTTTCTACAATTTTCTGATTAGCAACACATACACTTTCTTCAGCCTTGCTTCTAAATCCCGCTAATCTTGGAACAGCTACTGCAGCAAGAATTCCTAGGATTGCAATCACAACAATCAATTCTATTAAAGTAAACCCACCAGATTTTTTATCCATTGATTTCACCCTTATAAAATCCTACTCTTGCAACCCTTTCTCAATCTCTATCAAATTCCTCTCCCGCTTCAATTCCTTCTTTAATTCTTCCTCTGTAGGTAAATACGGAAGGTATTTAGCAGAAAATAGTTGCTTGCTTTCCTCTAACACAGAATATTTCACAACCGTTTCATTTCTTTCAGACGATAAGATAATCCCTATTGTTGGATTATCAGAATCGGATTTTATCTCTTTCTCAAAATACCTCACATAAAAATCCATTTGACCTATATCCTGATGACTCAATTTGCCAACCTTTAAATCAATAAGAATGAAGCACTTTAAGATATAATTGTAAAAAACTAAATCGATATAAAAATGATCTCCCTCAGCGGTTATTCTTTTTTGTCTTGCTACAAAGGAAAATCCTTTTCCGAGTTCTAAAAGAAATTTTTGCAGATTGTCCATCAAAGCTTTTTCAACTTCAATTTCGGTAAAATCTCGATTATCCTACAATCCCATAAATTCAAGCACAAATGGATCTTTGATGATGTCTTCCGCCTGTAATCCTTTTTCCAGCTGTTTAATTTCATTTCGAACGTTTTGCTTGTTCTGGCTTGCAAGAATTCTTTGATAATAGAACGAGTTAATTTGCCGTTCTAACTGTCTTACACTCCAATTGCCTTCTGCACATTCATCTACATAAAAACATCTAATATTTTCATCATCGATTTTCGACAAAAGTCTGTAGTGCGACCAAGACAATTGGTCACACAGTGTGTGACCTTTTGAAAAGGCAAGGTAAAACTGGCGCATATACTTTAAATTGGTAATAGTAAATCCTTTACCAAATTCTTTAGTAAGTTCTATTGATAAATTTTTAAGTAAATAGTCACCATATTCAGCACGTTCATTTCCGTCTTGAGCTTCTACAATCAGCTTACCTACATTCCAGTAAGCTTCAACCATGGCAAATTAACGGCTTTATAGGCTTTCTCGCGAGCACTGGTTAGAATTTCTTTTATAGAGAGATATATGCTTCTTTCTAAATTATCTTTAGCCAATTCTGCTCACCTTCTTTCATTTTGTTCATTTTCAGCACTTCTTCGGAACATCTTGTTCTATGTTCATTATAACTCACTATCAAGCTTCAACTATTCGAAATTTTCGAGTAGTTGCCTCAATCTATATGTTGCATAACAAACTTAATTCTAGACATCACTTATGCTACATCTTGTGGTTTTGGTCCTTTCACCATACTCACGTCGTCATATACATCCAAATAAAATGTTTACCTTTTTATCGCCCACCATCTACCACTTTTTAGAATATTCCTATGCCGCACATTATGTTTGAACATTCGTCCTCCACAACATCTATGCCTGCATTCTCATTTTTAAACTGTCAAGAAATCCTTGTCAGTTGCATCAATCCTCTTCTATACTTTCCACAAGTCTATCAAAATCACTCTTAAATAATTGATCCTGAACAATTCGATATTTCTCAAATTCACTCTCTGCGTGTGCTTTAGCAATTTCAGCGGTAACTTTACCCGCATCTTGTAAAACACTACGATCAGTAGCTTCTATGAAACGGTTAAGTTTTGTTTCCCAGTCACTCATGGTCATGGGAATATGTCTAAGGGCCATATCCTCTGCAATATCTAGATAAGCAGAAACTAGTCTCTGTAGTTGTGCCATCTCTGATTCATTTAGATAATTCTTAGCAACGGATACATCAAACTTCTGGATTTTACCATTCGGTGCAGTTGTCCAACCCTCAAAAGCAAATTTTGTTATTCCAAAAGTATACTCATATCTTTCAATAAAAAAACACCATTACCCGCGGGGTCGTTCCACTGTAGGTACTTATCAGCTTCATGATCGATCCACTTGTACTTATAACCGCTTGTTTTAAGCAATTGAACCAGAATTTCAGCGATTTCATCCTGTTCGCCTTTTAGCAAGACAAGCTCGTCTTTTGTGTAATTGCTTGTGATCACATCCAGCATGTGCGATTGGATTTTGAGTACCGCTTTATAGGACCTTGCGATGAATTTTAGTGTTTTTTTTGAAAGGTAGGTGAACCCTTTGGGTGTAAGCATGTATCTGACTTTGTTGCCGTCGAGCTTTTCTGTCATGACGATGCCAGTTTTGATGAATTTTTTTATTAGTATGTTTACATTGCCAAGCGACATGCCGACTTCGTTTGATATGGCACGCTGCGAAATGTAGTCGTGGTCGCTTATGACTTGTAACATGTTGATTTCGTATTCTTCCATGAATGTTCTCCTTCTGTTCAAGTTTTGAACACCTTAATTAGCATACCATTCTTTGGAGTGCCGTTCAATGAATGAACGGTAAATTCATAGATATTTCATTGTTTTGGTTAATTATGGATGTTGGGTTGTTTTTGTTCATAAAGAGAGGGTAGATATAAAACCTACCCGTACCTTTTTGCTGTTTGGTAAGGGTTGCCATGAAGCCTACCCGTACGTTTTTTGTTTTGGGGTGTGATGGAGTGCTGTGATTATGCTTATTAGTGTTGTTATTGCTATGATACTATCGTTTACGATTCCTACGATGATAAAGCCAATGATTGCAGTGCTTAGTAGCGGATGTGATTTTATGATTGAAATTATAATCACGATGCTCAAACTGATGAGGCCTAAGAGTCCAAAGTTTATGAGTACAGATAAGCCTGTATTGTGTACTTTATCGACGATTGTATCATATCCCATTACACCGTTCGTTTTACCGAAAAGATCAATTTGTGGGTAGTTAAGTGCGAAAGTGTCTGCACCATAACCAAGCAAAGATTTTTTTTGAATCATTGGTATCGTCCTGTTCCAAATAAAACCTCTCTTAGTGAACGAACTTTCATTTTTAAATAAGTCCAACTTATCAACCATTAAATCGCTATTGTTAATCGCAGCATAATTTACAGTAAAGAGATCATAATCCGATTGGTAGTCAAAGTAAAGTCTTTGAGCGGTCGTTTTATCTTCATTATAGGATATGACTTGAACTTTATAGGTTTCTATAAACAGTGCTATTCTAAGCTTTGTAGTGCTTTCTGGTATATCATAATAAATGTAATTTTTAGCAATTTTGCTTTCCACTTCATTATCACTTGAATCAAACACTAAAATTTGCTTACCATCTGGTTGCAATTTAACTACCGTACCGTCTTTCATGGTAATGACCATAGCATTGCTTTGCATTTTGATCGAATCAAATCTACTTTCTTCTGGTGTTTCTGCTTTGAATATTTGCATGACTTCTGTTAATTGAGTTTGTACAAATGGATGCTGATACGCACCTAACACAGCTAACAGCATCATAACAGGCACTACAATTTTTAGCAGTACGTGTACTTTTGATTTGAAGGTTACGAATAATAAGGTTAGTGGTAATATGATTGCTATAGTGATCAGTCCACCGGTAGATTTTGAACCTACTAATGCGAGCAGATTAAGCACTGCTATTACAACAAAAAGTACACGCATGCTCCACTTTTGTGTATAGGTCATGCAATATGCAATTAATGGTATAATCACAGAAACTAGCGAACCAATATAGTTTTGATTGTATAGTGTGCTGTATACTGTGCGTTCTGAAAAAGGAAATCTTAAGCTTTGTCCCATCGCTTTGTAATTCGACCCTAATATCAGCTGCTTCCCGAATTCCGTTTGATATAAGTCAAAACCGAACATTTGGAACACACCAATCACTGCTATTACTCCAGAACTTAACACCATGCTTTTGATTAGGGTGTAGGCGTGGTCTTTTGTACTTGCAAAGGTATATACGGCATAGGATGTCATACAGTACGACAACCACGATAGTGTACCTTCGTACCTGTCTAGATACCCAACTAACGCTACGTCTTTGTTTTCTGAGAAGATAAACGACAGTATGATTGAACCTGCAAAAGCTAGTAGTGTGCCGGTAAATAAATTTAGTTTATAGCCGATTTGGTGT
Organism: Fusibacter sp. A1; assembly: GCF_004125825.1. Classification (NCBI taxonomy): domain Bacteria; kingdom Bacillati; phylum Bacillota; class Clostridia; order Eubacteriales; family Fusibacteraceae; genus Fusibacter; species Fusibacter sp. A1. The sequence continues at coordinate 27,409 of NZ_QQWI01000013.1, forward strand.
TTACGTCTAAAGTAGAGTGCACCGATAAAGAAAATCACCGCCCCTATTTGCAGCCATACGGCTTTGAAGTAGGCGAAAAAATCTACGGCATTGACAATGCCGTAGTAAGGTTGCATGGCTTTTGGTACTTCTACTATTTTGCCAAAGACGAATAGCGGTAAAATGAATATCCAGACCGCAATTATTTTTATCCAGATGTCTCTTGTGGCTTCCATTTTCTTATTTGTTTTGATCGTCGTGTTCTTTTTTTTGCTCATAGTATCGTCCTCACAATAAAGTGTCGTAGTCAATGTGAATTACAGCCTTATCTATTGTAACATGCGAGGACTATAATACCAACTCAATATACTAATTTATAACATTAATGTTAATAGGACTGGTCGCATCGATTCCCTCTTTAGATACTATGATTTTTGCTGTTGCCGTTGAAATCGCTTGGGTGACAACCTCGTCTGCTTTTGGTGAGTAGGTACTTACATTCAGTGTGATGACACCGCTATTCACAACTACGTCATTGATCACGACCGAATAGCCACCTGTAGAGTGCGGTCCCCATGTTAGTGTGATTTGGTAGTCGCTGTCGCTTATTGATTCGAGTTTGGTTTTGAATTTTGAAAGATCTGTTGTTGTTTCTTTGTTTACTAATGATGCTTTGATATGTCTATACATAATCACCATCCCCTCCGCTCTTGTGAGTGTCTTTTTAGGCATGAAATCGCCGTTTAGGCCGCCTTTTACAAGACCTAGTTCTGTAGCCCAGTAAACCGCTGTCACGTAACTGGAGTCGATTTTATCTTCATCACGGTACACAATTTTATCGGTCCATGTAATATTCTTATTTTCTGCCTGCTCGTAAAGCATTTGCATCGCTTGTTCTCTTGTAATGATCTTGTCTTGCCAAGCCGTTTCTTTGTTAAACTGCATCATACGATCAATCATGATCTGCCATTCTGCATATTTTAAGTCTTGATCAGGTGCTATCTTTGTTTCACTAACACCGCTTATTATTTTGTTGCTCACCAAGTACTCAATTTCAGTTTTTGCCCAGTGATTATCGATGTCTGTAAATTTTTCAATTGGTGATGCGTATACATTCATGATCACCATGATGATTACTAAAAGTAGACTTATCGTTCTTTTCATTTTATTAGCCTCTTTTCGATATGATTTGATTTGATTTGGTTTGGTTTGGTTTGAGAGTTGATATTATTAAAACCACACTAAGGGTTCTTTTTATGCAACTCTTTTGCTACATTGTCCTTTATCATTTGATGCTGGCTGGTACTTTTCATTTGAACATGTATTTTTAAGGCGCTGCGCTTTAACTGCAAGAAAAGCTAAGATATAGGATAAAAGGTTTGCCTTACATTTGGAGCGTAGCGTCTTAAAGGGATGTTTTTTTGAAAAGTCCTGTTTGGGTTACTGGTTAACCTTGATAATGTACAGAAAGTGTTGCTATACATTATTTCTTAGTGTGGTTTTATAGATGGATCCTCTCTTTACCTCTTTGATTTTGAGTTTGAGGAGCAGTGAATATTGGAAAACCACACTAAGGGTTCTTTTTATGCAACTCTTTTGTTACATGTTCTTTGGTCATTTGGTGCTGGCTGGTACTTTTCATTTGTACATGTATTTTTAAGGCGCTGCGCTTTAACTGCAAGAAAAGCTAAGATATAGGATAAAAGGTTTGCCTTGCATTTGGAGCGTAGCGTCTTAAAGGGATGTTTTTTTGAAAAGTCCTGTTTGGGTTACTGGTTAACCTTGATAATGTACAGAAAGTGTTGCTATACATTATTTCTTAGTGTGGTTTTATAGATGGATCCTCTCTTTACCTCTTTGATGTTGAGTTTGAGGAGCAGTGAATATTGGAAAACCACACTAAGGGTTCTTTTTATGCAACTCTTTTGTTACATGGTGTTTGATCATTTGGTGCTGGCTGGTACTTTTCATCTGTACATGTATTTCTAAGGCGCTGCGCTTTAACTGCAAGAAAAGCTAAGATATAGGATAAAAGGTTTGCCTTGCATTTGGAGCGTAGCGTCTTAAAGGGATGTTTTTTTGAAAAGTCCTGTTTGGGTTACTGGTTAACCTTGATAATGTACAGAAAGTGTTGCTATACATTATTTCTTAGTGTGGTTTTATAGATGGATCCTCTCTTTACCTCTTTGATTTTGAGTTTGAGGAGCAGTGCATATTGGAAAACCACACTAAGGGTTCTTTTTATACAACTCTTTTGTTACATGTTCTTTGGTCATTTGATACTGGCTGGTACTTTTAATCTGTACATGTATTTCTAAGGCGCTGCGCTTTAACTGCAAGAAAAGCTAAGATATAGGATAAAAGGTTTGCCTTGCATTTGGAGCGTAGCGTCTTAAAGGGATGTTTTTTTGAAAAGTCCTGTTTGGGTTACTGGTTAACCTTGATAATGTACAGAAAGTGTTGCTATACATTATTTCTTAGTGTGGTTTTATAGATAGCTCTTAATCCTAAAACTTAAGGCGGGGAATATTCCCCGCCTTTCATTTTTTAATAACGCGTGCTTATTTCGATTTAGAAATCGCCAAGTAGGTCAAGTAGTCTGTAAATCATTACAGCTGTTTGAGCTCTTGTTGCGTTTGCTTGTGGTGCGAAGTTGCCGTTCGAACCTTGGATGATACCCGCTTTAGAAGCGAAGTCAACCGCATCAGTAGCCCAAGTCGATACTGTAGCAGCGTCACCGAATGATGTGCCTGTTCCAGTTTCTACTGTAGCGCCTGTTGCTTCAAGTGCTCTTACGATCATTACTGCCATTTGCTCTCTGTTGATGTTTTCTTTTGGATTGAATTTGCCGTTAGATCCACTTACGATACCAAGTGATGCAAGTGTTTCGATAGCTTCTTGTGACCAACCTGATACATCGCCAAACGACGCGTCTTTTTCACCTTTTTTAAGGTTAAGCGCTCTAACAAGTAGTGCTGAGAACTCTTCGCGTGTGATATTGCTGTTTGGAGCAAAGTTGTCTTCTGACTTACCGTTGATGATGTGTCTTGAAGCAAGTACTTCAACCGCATCTTTAGCCCAAGCGATATCCGCTTTCACGTCAGCGAATTTTTTATCAAATGCCATGACTCTGAATTCACCGTCTTTAGCAGCATCTGCTACGATTTTACCGTCAACAAGTTTACCGCCTACGTATTCCCATGCTTGAGTTTCTTCGTTGTAGAAGTATACGCCAAGTTTTCTAGCGTCTTCGACGTCAGTAGGTACTGCTACTTCTACTTTTTCACCGGCTTTTTTCACTTGTCCAGGAGCTACAGGAGCAAAGCCTTTTTCTTCAGCTTTAGCTTCTTTTGCATCTGACGCTGGTGTCGCTGGTGTTGCTGGTGTCGCTGGTGTTGCTGGTGTTGCTGGTGTTGCTGGTGTTGCTGGTGTTGAGCTAGAATTTGATGATGAATTCTTCTTAATCATAAATTCTACCACAGTTTCGTTTCCTACATAGTCTGTAGCTTTTACAACAAACGTATTAGTTGTGTTTGGTAAGCTAACAGTCTGATTTAAGTTGTAAACGATAGCGGCATCTTTAATATCGCCAGCTTTTGGATCTTCAACGTGCTTATAAAGCTCGTCTCCATCTACCGATACAATAAGTGATGTAAAGTTATCTTTTACAAGACCTTTAATCGTATACGATGTAGCAGTACTGCTTACATGGATCACGTTGTTACTGTTCATTTCTTTAATCGTGATCACTGGAGCTGTTGCATCTACAAAGATTGTACGTTCAAACGCAAGCGTTTGGTCGTTAAGGTCCGTAGCAGCTACTTTGATTGTTTGCACGCCATCAAGTTTGTATGTTTTGTCAAATGCAAACTCATAGTTTTCAGTTGTTGGATTGTAAGTAGTCTCTACTTCAACACCGTCGATAGTGAATGTTTTAAGCTGTGTAGCTTCTGTAACATAACCATCAAAGTCAACTGTTCTAGATGAAAGCTGTGCAAATGGTTCTGGATTAATTAGGTGGATCCATGGTTCTTTAACATCAAGGTCAGCATTCACTGCCATGCTTGCAGAACCGACTGTGTTCATCGCATAGTCATTGACAAATACTTGTGCCATGTATGCTTTGTCTGTAGGTATATCGAAGATACCTGTGAAGTTTTCATCGACGATTGTGTCGTTAAGTACTAGTGTGTACATGACATCAACCGCTTTGTTGTCTGTAGCTACTGCAGTGATCGTGTCTGCATCCGCATCATAATCAACTGAAACGATTACCGGATCTACCGTATCGATAGTCACAGGGAACTCAACCGTTTGCCACTCCGCGCCTTCAAAATCGATTTTCGCTTTGATTTGGTAGAAGTAAGCACCGTCATCTGCGATTTCGTTTTTAATTTCTCCATCCCAGATCCAGTTTTCCTGAACTGTAACTTTTGCATATCTTCCATCGAAGTAATTCTTTCTGATGAATTCATCTGCAGTCAATTTTCTGATGACATTTTTATCTGCATCAAGAATATTGATTTCAAGTTCTTTGGCACTTCTTAAGAAAGTGATTTCTGGATAGATGTAATCAGCCATTCCATCACCATCTGGTGAGAACATGATTGCTTCTTTGTCGTAACCTTCTGAAGTTAAGCCAAGCGGTGTATTGAACTCGCCGTCATAATAGTTCATTGAAGTAGTATCGTCTGCTCCATAGAACGATAAGTCATCTACCTCGGCGTTATAAATATCCGTGTCGATGATTGGTGCTTGGTTCCAATCGCCATAGAATCCTGAGTAAGGAATAGACAATTGTGGTTGAACGTCTTCTACGTCTGTGAAGATGACAAAACCGTCTACAAAGTTACCGTTTTCAAAGACAGCTTTAAGAGGTGCTTCATACCACCAGTCTGTTGCATCAGATAAATCAATTGTGATATCAAGCGTAACACTCGAACCTGTAGTTACTGTGATCTGCTTGTTTTCACCTGTTAATTCTTGGTCGTCAACCGAAATCGAAACTAAGTTACTGCCCAAAATCGGTGTAGACGATTGCCAAATTTCTCCGCCGTAAGCGAAGTTTGTACCTACTGGTACTTCAAGATTATAAGTTGTTGTTCCACCTGCGAAGTTATCAAGCTTAACTTGGAAAGTAGTAACATCTCCAATTTCTTTTAAGTTAACTTTAGTAATATTTGTTGATGGATCTACCACAATCGCACCTGAAGTAGTTGCTGCATAAAGATCCATCACGCCAGCACCTTGTCTTCTTGGAGACATGTAATAGACAGGTAGTAGTCCTGCGTACTCTGTTTCCGTATGCGGTACTGCAGTACTCATCATTAGGTTTTTAGCAAGTTGGTATCTTTCTTGACCGACTAAACCAAAATCTTGGTCAATTCTTTGTAGAACAAGCGCAGCACCACCAGCTACGTGTGGTGAAGCCATAGAAGTACCACTCATCATTCCATATTTATCATATTGAAGTGTTGAGTAGATTTGACCACCTGGAGCTGTGATTTCTGGTTTAAAGTCTAAACTAGAAGTTGTACCCCACGATGTGAAGTCAGACATTTTGCCGTAGTTTGGATTTGCAGCTTGTGTTGTCAAGCCAGTAAATTCGATAAAGGCATCATCTGTTCCATCTAGATCTTTTAGCGCATTACCATGTTCTTGACCGATAAATACCGCTGGCACATCTTGTCCGTCAGGATACTGCATGTTTACTAAACTGCCTGCTGCGTTATTGAATACGATAACTCCAATAGCACCGGCGTCTACCGCATTGTTGATCTTATCGACAAATGTGAAGCTACCACGGCTGATTAGTGCGATTTTACCATCTACTTCTGCAGGGAAGTCATCCGCTGATCCACCAAGACCACAATAGACATATTCTACAGGTCCATCAAATGCGTCAACAGGGTCAGTTGGACCTGCAGCTGCGTATACGATGCTTCCTATTGTTGTAGTAGGTGCAACCATGTAAGGAGACATCGCACTGATGTTCTCAATCGAAGCTACTGATAAAGATTCAGGGTTAAGCGAAGGAGAACCAACCACACCGACATCTGGATTGTTGGCAAAAGGTCCATCTCCATATCCCGAACCGAATCTATCTGAGTTACCAGCAGAAATTGCTACGATAACACCACTCTCAGTTGCTTTTTTGATTGCAACTCTTGCTGGATCCTTTTCTTCATCTTCTAAGAAGGAAGCTGTAGAACCTAAGCTCATGTTGATTGCATCAGCACCAAGAATAAGCGCGTCTTCTATTGCTCTTACATAAATGTCACTGTATGTAGTAGAAATTTCTGGGTCGTTACCAAATACTTTCATTGCAAGTATTTGCGCTTGCGGAGCAACACCTTTAATTCCGTCTTCATCGCCGTTCGCACCAACTGTACCAGCTACGTGCATACCGTGCATTGAAGGGTCTGGACCAAGGTCTAGGATTTCTTGGTTGTTGTCCATGTAGTTATAACCGTAAGGCACTTTTTCGTTAAAGTATTTACCAGGTAGGTCAAATCCGTCTAAAGATTGGATTTTTGCATTTTCTGGATTCTCAAGACTGTTCATGTCTTTATGGTCTGGATCTACACCAGTGTCCAGTACTGCAACTACCATGCCTTCACCGTCAAATCCTGAAGCCCAAGTTAAGTGCGAGTTGGTCATCTCGTAACTTGAAGTCATTAGTGGCTCTGGTCTTTCATATACTGCTGCGATAACTATGCTTTTAACACCTGCAAGCTTCTCTGCTATCTTAGCTTCTGCAACTGTCATTGTCGCACTGAAACCGTTAAACACGTTATAAAACTCATTGTGATAAACTACTTTATCAGCAATCGTCTTAATTTCTTTTTTAACAGAATCATGTGTGACTTGTAAATCTGTAACCTTTTTTTCGATCACATTCACGCTCAAATCCTCAAGTCTTACGCCTTTTGCAATAGCGTAGTCGATTACAGGATTTTCTTGCATTTGAACGATAACACGAATTGTGTCATTGTCGCTTAACCCAGCTAGTCGTGGGTCTGACGAAATACTGTTCAAGTCTTTCGCAACGAATGGTGTACTATTTTCTTTTACAATTCCAACGTTAGCAAAGCTAAAACTGAATGTGCTAAGAATCATACACGCAACTAAAAATAACGATAACTGCTTTCTTAGTTTCAAATGAATCCCCTTTCTTTCTAGACAATGATCAGTCTACACTTAATCGACCCCCTTAAGTGTCACCAATCGACATTAACCTCGCCATATAATAATTATTATACAGGCTGTTAAAATAATATAATAAAAACTTGAAAATGTCAATGTTGGATTATGTAACCATTATTTGCTGCAGAAAATGTTTCAAACCCTTCATAAGACTGAACAAATCATAACATTTTTTTATTAGAACAACCTTAACTAAACCTTAAATTGTGAAAATTCAATAAATAAAAAAGAGATATCGCAAAAGCGATATCTCTTAAAAGCACTTTTTAATCTATTGAATATGTCTTAATGATTTTCGAGAACTGCAAGTGAGCTGAATTGAAAGTACACATTGCTTTTTTTACGGCCAAATCCTTGTCCCTAAGATTCATCTTCGCATATGCCAAATCTATCTCGGAGACAAGTCCCAACTCAAGCTTTTTTGTTTCTTCTTCAAGTCTTTTGGCATAAAGCTCCTGGTACTCCAGTGCAATGACATATGACTCATATTTTGTTTGCAAACTACTATACAGTGTGTATATTTCACTTTCAGTTGTCTCAACTATGCTCTCATAGTCATTTTTAGCTACAAGATAATCGTATTCGGCCTGCTTGTATTCCTTCACATTTTCAGCAAAGTTTTCTTTAACCAGATCAAACAAGTTCTCTTTGATTTCTAACGTGTTCTTCGCTTTAGTTACCGCAAACTGGTTTGAGATATAATCTGTAAGATTTTTTTGCAAATCAATATCGTATTGAGGTTTGATCTCCATTTGGTAATCGACAAGAACTTCTTCTGAGTAATCGATACCCATCAATCTTTTTAGTTCCATTTGATCGGTGAAAACTACGTTTTCAAGATTCATGATATCCAGGCGCTGATCTTCGAGTGCGTTTTCTTTTTCAGTCAATTCGATTTGTGTAATCAAGCCGAGTTCTCTTTTTAGCTTAGCTGCTTGATAATCGAGTTCAAAATAAGCCAAGTTCAATCTAGCGTTCATCAATTCTTCTTCTGCAAGTTTAAGCGAACAAATCGCTAGTTCGATATCAATTGCCAATTGATCCTCGTTCATTTTTTTTGTAAGCTTCTCGTAATTCAGTTCGTTTAATGCAATTAAAGGCTGAACCGTATTTAAGTTGTAGACTCGCATTATTTCAGCTTTGTTATCACCCACATAGGTGTACATCGTTGCATCCTTATCAGCATCAGCCTTTGCTTCTTCTAACAATTCTATGTTTATCTCGTCGATTTTTGTTTGCAATGTGTTATTACTTGCTATTTCGATGACTTCATTAAATGTTTTGGCAATCGTATCTCCAAATGTCAATGCGCTTATGGCTATCAGCGATATAATAGCTAGTCTAATATGCTTGTTTTTCATATTCATCCTCCTCAATATGCCGGTCCGATAGAAACAGCATAATTAAGACGCAACCGTTTCGTGTTATAGTCATATGCCGCTAAATAATATCCGTTTTCCAGTTGCATAACATTTTGCGAAAATTCCTTTAGCATGATGCTAGAGATCAAGCCAAGATTATAATTGTTTTGCATTTGAGCATATCTTGTTCTGAGTGAGTCGAGTTGTGCTTTTAATGCGATAAGACTGTTCCTTGATGACTGAAGATCAAAATATGCATCTCTGATTTCATTTTCAATTTGATAGCCTGAGGATTCAATTTTTAAGTGATTCAGTTCAATCGTTCTTTGTAGGTCGTTATAATCCTCTTTCACGTTTTTTGAGTATAGATAGTTTTCGAGCTGATAGTATGGCAAATCCAAAGCGAGGAGTTCATTTGTCTTTTGTAACTGTTTTATTTCAAATCTATTTTCACTTAATTTTGAATAGTACTCAAGTGGTTGTAAATCTGCCGAAATAGGTTCTTCTCTTACTACAATGACTTCTGCTCCGGCCAAGTCTGTCAATTTGGCATTTAGATCGGCATATGTAGTTTGTGCTTCTTTAAGCTCATTGACAAGCATGCGGTTGCTCAAGACTTCTTCTTGAAGGTCTAAATTGGTAATTAAACCTAGCTCATACTTCTTTTGAGCTGCTTCCAATTTAGCCTCTGAGGTTTCTAATTTAAGTAAAGCTAGGTCAGTGCTCTGTTTAGCGGATAATACGGCTAATGATAAATTTCTGGCTCCTAAGTATGTCGCGTTTTCTGCAAGACGGTATCCCATCGCTTTAATCTCATTGCCGATCAATGTCTTATCAAGCGTGGTATTTGCAAGAATCACAAAATTCAACTCTTCACTGTTATCCATTCTAATATTGTACTTCTTATACATACTTAACAGATTTTCGATATTGTTTTGTGTACTTACCGCAGATTGAATCGCGAATTTATCTAGGTTTGCCTGCAGTTCATTTTCGACAAAACTATCACTGGAATCAATCGCCGTACTCAGTAGGATTGGTTGTGCAAAAGCCAATTGCGATGTGATTAACGCACAAGAAATTATGCCTATAAACAATCGTTTCATATTTATTGCCGAGTAGACCCTGTCTCGACTTTCCTCCTTTTTGAAGAGAATCGTATAGTAAAAGGGTTGAGTCTTAAAACACCTTTTATAGAAACATACCTGTCAGTTTGACATATGCCTCTAAAATATAGTATACCAGAAAGCAAAAAAAATGCTGGCAATTATTGTTTTTTTTATATTACTTTAATCAGTATTTAATAAATTATTAATAGTTCAAAAATAAAAGAAGAGAGATCCTAAGATCTCTCTTCTTTTATTTGATTAGTTAAACTAATAATTAGTCTAAAGCATCCGTGATTGTGAAAGCTTCTAAATCGTTATCAGCTGAGTCTACAAGACCACTTGTACCATTGTATGATACGTTAGTGTTAACTGTGAAGTCTTCACCAGTTAATGTAACTTCGTTAGTACCTGTACGAAGAGCTGAAGTTAAAGTTCCACCTGAAACTGAGAAGCCGTTTTTACCTGCATCTGCAAAGTAAGCAGCGTCTAAATCTTCAGTGAATGTGATCACGATTGTAGTACCTTCGCTATCAGTATCGTAAAGAATTGTGTCCACTTCTGGAGCACAAGCATCAGCAACAACAGCACCAGCAGTAGTAGCTAAATCTTGACCGTATTTGTTTGAACCAGCGTCAACATCGATAGAGTAAGTTACTACAGCAGCGCCAGAAGTTGTTTTAACATCAGTAGTTAAGTCTTCTGAAAGTGTGTAAGTGATTACAGTTTCGCCGTCGCTGTTAAGACCAGTTTTAACTTTAGCGATACCAAGATCAGAACCAGCAGCTTGGAATGTGATAGCATTTACATCGATATCAACTAATTCTTCGCCATCAACAGTTACTGTGATTGTATCAACCGCAGTTTGTTCAACAGTTGCGTCAAGTGTTGGCTCATCACCATCAATAAGCTCTACAGTAGCAGTTAATGTTTCAAGTTTGTTGCCAGCAGCATCTCTAACTCTACCGATTGTTAATATATCTAAAGCGTCAACATCAGCAACTGATGCAGGGATTTCGATTTCTACAGCTTCACCATCGTTAATGATTGTGATTGTTACATCGTCATCATCAAGAGTAGTATCGCCGAAGAAGTAAAGTGCTTTGTTAGCGATGTCATCAGCGTTCATTTCTTCGCCGAAGTCAACAACTACTAATTGGTCAGCCTCATCAGCGTCGTAGATAGTTGCTGTGAAGTCCTCTTCGTCTGGAGCTGTTTCATCTTCTACTGTGAAGTCAAGTGTAGCTTTAGCAGCTTCATTACCTTGAACGTCTTCAACATCTTCGATTACGATTTGGAAATCGCCGTAGATATCTTCAGAGAAAGTGATTTCTAATACTTCATCATCGATTGTAGCAGTTGCAGTAACGTCTGACTCTTTACCGTTCTCAAGAACTGTAAGTTCAAAGTCATCACCTTTAACGATATCTTCTGAGTAAGTGACTTCTGCAGTAGATTGGCCAGTAACGTCAACGTCACCAACAACTACTGGAGCGATTTCATCAACAACAACTGTGATAGTTGTAGCGATTTTGTCGTTATCATTGTCCCAAAGGTCGTTTACAGAATCAGCAGCAACGTAAGTGTATACAGTTCCTACTGGCATTTTGTTATCATCAGAGAATGTAAGTGTTAACTCGTTACCGTCTAACTCAACAGCAGAAGCGATGTTGCTTGTGTTAGTGTGGTAGAAGTTTTCTAAATCTACATTTGCATCTGGGTCTGCAGCGTCAGCATCGTAACCAGCAACTTCGATTTCGTTATCGAAGATAAGTGTTACGTTGTTTGGCTCTGCATCTTTGAATCCAACTACTGTTGGAGCAGTTTCATCAACAACAACTGTTACAGCAAGTGTAGCTTTTGGAGCAGTATAACCTTGGTAATCTTTAACGCCGCTTACTTCAACAGTAACGTCGCCAGAAAGATCAGCAAAGATTTCTACGTTTGCAGACATGTTGTTAGTACCAGCAACTACTGATTTAACATAAAGTTTGTCGCCATCAGCATCTTTAACTACGTAGTTAGCAGCAGTCTCGATACCAGCGTTCATTGGCTCAGAGAAGAATACTTTGATTGTGTCAATACCAACAACTTCAGCAGAAGTAGCAGTAGGAATTGTCATATCAAGGAACTCGATGTCTTCGATTGTAGTATCATCTTCAACAACGCCTTCGATTTCAAGATCAACAAGATCTTGTTGCTCAGCAGCAGTTGTAAGTGTGATAGTTACAGACATACCATCTTCAGCAAGAGCGAAATCTGAATCAGCGTCAAGTACAGCTGTACCGTCTGTAGTTAGTGTGTAGTTATCTTCGTCGCCAGCAGATTCAACAACGCCAGTGAAGTTAACAACTAATTGCTTAAGGTTTGTAGCAGTTACAGATTTAACTTCAACAACTGTTGGAGCTGGAACTGTTTTTAAACCAAGAGCGTAAACAAGCGCTTGTGTTTCACCCATTTTAGGAGTGTTAAGCGTGTTGTTCATCATTACGAAAACTTCGCCTCTAGTGATTGTAGCACCAGCAGCAGCAGTTACGTCAGTAAGGATTTTAAGTTCAGTAGCTTTAGCAACACCCTCTTCAAGAGTTGTTACTGTGTAGCCAAGAGCTCTTACGTGGTAAGTAGCCATCATAGCCATTGTAGCGTCTTCCATGTAACCGAATACGCCTACAGCTTTACCGTTTGTCCAACCGTTAAGTTCTGCGTATGCAACATATGGTGCATAGTAAGAATCAGTTGGAACGTCAGCAAATGAAGATTTAACTGTTGTAGCAGCAGCTTCATCTTCTTTGCCCATTAGTCTAGCTAGAACAACAAGTGCTTGTTCTCTTGTTAAGTTTTGGTCCGGGTTTAGGTTACCAGCGTTGTCTCCTTTGAGAACGCCTAGGTCCTTCAATTCTTGTCCAACAGTGTTGACATCAACAGCTGCGAACGCGAATGAAGAAAGAACCATCGCCAAAACGAGAACTAAAGAAAGAATCTTTCTCATAGTATGTACTTCCTCCCTTTGAAAAATAAGATTGTTTTTGGGGTGTAGGTTTTTCCCACCACTCTCCCCCCCATTTCAGGAGATAGGTGCACTAGCAGAGGTGGCAAGACAGCCTACACTCATATGCTAATGAAAGTATACCACTCATTCAATACCCAGAACAATAGGGTATAACCAGTTGTAATACAAGTGTAACACTGTATGAGAGTAATCAACATACTATCCACAGACGACTTAGCGGAATTGTGTATAACTTGTATTTCCAACGTATTAGAGCTACTTTATTATAGTACGGAATATCGCTATTGGCAAGCAAGCATGTTAATTTTGTGAAATAAATGCGTAAATTCTCCAGTTTTAGGCGAATTAGTGTTTGTTTCGTAACTTTCGCTTCGTATTATAAAGGAAAATATGCATTATTTTTATACTTTTGACTCCGTCCCTATGACTTAAATGAAGCTTTCGAAGACTTCATCAAGCACCGAATAATCGGTTTCGTACCGGATCAGGGGCTTTTTTATATGTGGTAGCCGCTTTAGGTAGCTTTCTTTGCTGTCGTCTTTGTAGATGATTCCAATAGGTACGCCTTCGTCCCCGAACTGCTGGGCAAGCTTATAGGCCGCCATTTTGTCGTAAGGATTGTGTGTTTCTTCTATCTTATAGACCCTTTCCTTGTACCAGCTGAAGGTGTTCACCTTATTAAAGCTAGGGCAGGGTTGCAGGATGTCGACGATGGCGTAGCCGTCGTGCTCTATTGCAGCCTTCATGGTTTGCTTGAAATGCTCGAGGTCGTTGCTGAAGGTTCTTGCGACAAAGGTCGCGCCGATGGCTATAGCCGATTCTATGGGGTTGATCTCGTCTATCCTGACACCACCAGCATAGACTGATGTGGCACGACCTTTCGGGGTTGTGGGCGAACCTTGTCCTTTTGTCAGGCCGTAGACCTGATTGTCGTGTATGAGGTGCACGATGTTCATGTTTCTTCTGATGGCGTGCAGGAAGTGGTTGCCGCCTTCTGAGTAGTTGTCGCCGTCACCGGTGTTCACGATCGTCAAAAGGTCGCTGTTCGCCAGGTGCGCGCCCATGGCTGACGGTAGCGCCCTTCCGTGCAGGGTGTTGTAGCCGTTGCCGTTGATATAGTGGGGCATTTTGGCAGCCTGGCCTATTCCGCTGACAAAGAGCACGTCCTTTGGCTGATAGCCGTTTTCTGATAGCACTTCTTCCATTCCCTTAAGTATCATGAAGTTGCCGCAACCCGGGCACCAGGAATTGTCTTCTGTCTTTATGTTGAATTCATTTGTCATGATGGATCACCTCGTATTCTCTGATGATATATTCTGCAGTCAGCGGTCTTCCGTCGTATTTGTTGATCGACTTGTCGAATTTCACTCCGGTTTCCGCCAAAATCAGCTTTCCGAACTGGTTGTTGTAGTTCTGCTCGACGTTGATCAGGGTCTTTTCTTCGGCCTTCATCTTAATAAGCGTTTTCTGCGGCACGGGGAACACATCTGTGAACAGCAGCGCCCCGACCTTTTTACCTTGATCGTTTAGGCTCTTTACCGTATCGATGAGCGCAGGTACTGTCGAACCCCAGCCGATGAAGACCTCTTTGGCGTCTGTGTCGCCGATGTAGGTCGGTTCGTGCAGATCATCGACCATGAGGTCGAGTTTGCTCATGAGCCTGTGTTTGAGTTTGATGGTCGCTTCGATGTCTTCTGTCATATGGCCGTGCTCGTCGTGCACGTGCGAATCATTCATGATAAGCGTGTCGTCGAGTCCTGGGAATTTGCGTCCATTGAGCACCTTGTCGAAGTCGTACCTTTTATAACCCTCAATATCTGTGTTGATGTGCCTTTGAACCCCGACTTTAAAGGGGTTGACTTTAGGGATTGTCGCGTTGGAGTCGGCGAGGAACTGGTCTGTAAGGATGACGACAGGCAACTGGTACTTGTCTGCCAGGTTAAAGGCGCGCTGCGATTCGTAGAAGCAAGCTTCTATGGTCGTGGGTGCCAGTATGATTCTAGGAAACTCGCCCTGCGAAGCCCTGCTGATAAATTCAAGGTCGCCTTGCTCGGTTCTAGTAGGAAGCCCTGTCGCAGGACCCGGTCTTTGAACATTCGCAATAACGATAGGAAGCTCTGCGACACCCGCGAATCCTAAGCCCTCGACCATGAGCGAGAATCCGCCGCCGCTTGTGGCTGTCATGGACCTTACGCCGTTTGACGATGCTCCTAGGGCGGCGATGATTCCTGCGATCTCATCCTCCACCTGCTCGACGATCATCTTGTTCTTTTCTTCGAATTTTGACAAAGTCATCATGATGCCTGTGGAAGGCGCCATGGGGTATGCCGAAAAGAACCGAAGCCCGGCGCTCATGGCGCCAAGCGCCACTGCCTGGTTGCCGTTAAGGCGCATGGTGCGTTCGTCTTTATAGCTTTCTAGTGTGTATTTGTTTGTCGTGTTTGTGTATCCTATCCTTACCGCGTTTTTATTGTTTTGGTTTGTGGATTCTCCCCACTTTTTCATTTCGACCCGGTCGATGGAAGACTCGTCGATGCCAAAAATCTTGAAAAGCGCCCCCAAGGCCATCATCGGGAATGATTTTTTGTCGATTGCAGCACCTTGGGGCAATACAGAATCTATGACCATTTCGTTTGAATGTCCTTGTTTAAAGCGTTCGTACGTCAAAATCGTAGCGTCCGGCTTTAAGTGATCTAAAATGCCATATGCGTTTTGATCGAGCGCGATAAGCACATCGGCTTTTTCTTCTATCATGTTCACCGGCTCATCCGAAAAGGTCACTGTTGTAAAGTTGAATCCGCCTCTTATCCGTGACATGTAGTTCTTATAGGACAGCAGGTGGTAGCCTTTTTGCTTGAGTGTCGTTTCAAAAAAGTAAGCCAGCGTATTAAGGCCTAACCCCGCTGCCCCCGACAGTATAACCGTCTTTTTCACTTCATTCACCTCGTTTTTCAATTGTTATGCATCAGATTATCAATCGTGTAATTGATAATCATTATTAGTTACCTATATGGTAGTCCTATTAGCCTGATACGTCAATAGATGGATGGAAAGAAAGATGTTAAGAGATGGTAAAGGGTGTTCTATTGTAAAACCACACTAAGGAGTATGTAATTGCAAGGCTTCATTCACCAAATCGACACCCCAGTATGCCTACTCTCTCACTAGCCATACCTTCTTTTAAGGCGCTTCGCTTCAAATGCAAGGCAAACATAACTCACCTAAACTGCATTACTTGCATTTAAAGCGAAGCGCCTTAAGGTACATGTTCAGATGAAATTGGACCATTGCTGCGATTGGAATAAAGGGAGGGTAGACATGAAGCCTACCCGTACAAGGACGTAAAAAGCTGTGCAGTTGTAGGGGTAGGCTTTATGTCTACCCGTGTTTTGCGGTTTAAGAGGGCTACCACAAGGTCAAAGAACGTAGTTTCTTCTAAAGGCTACTACGCGGGGTGGGGCATGTGTGGCAAAAACGAAAAAAAGCCCTTGCGGGATTTTTTTCTTGGTTGAGAAATAAAGCAAATTGTCGAGGAGAGTAGACATAAGTGAAATCAACTTGATGTCTATCATGCTTCTATTATAGATTCTCCACTTCATTTTTCAAAGCGTTTAAGGTCATATTTAAGATAGATTTAAGGTTTCGAGCAATATTTTCCAGTTGAACTATAACTCAAAATGTTCCTTGTCGAAGTACTCCGAAAAGGCTACGTCGCGTCCTCTTCTTTTAAAGCCCAGTATGGCGTCAAGATGCACGTTCTGTGTCGATTTTAGGATCGACTTGCCCACATCGGGATGCACGACCTTTAAGGTTTTGATCAGTTCTTTCATTTCTCGGCGTTTGCTCGATGTTTTCTCAGCAGCAACCACGCATCCGCAGTTCATCGCGTTGATGCCGTTATAAGAAGCCCAGTGTTTGATGTTGTCTTCTTCGACATAGTACATGGGACGGATCAGTTCCATGCCTTCAAAGTTCTGGCTGTTGAGCCTTGGCATCATGGTCATGTATGTACCTGCGTACAGCACGTTCATCAGTACTGTTTCTATCACATCGTCAAAGTGATGGCCAAGGGCCAGCTTGTTCGCTCCAAGCGATTTGGCCTTCTCGTATAGCGAACCACGGCGCATCCTTGCGCACAAATAACAAGGATACTCGGATGCAACGTCATCGACCACGTCGAAGATATGTGACTCGTACATATCAACGGGAATTTCCATGTGTTTACAGTTGTTTAGCAGCAGCTCCCTATTGATCTCATGAAAACCAGGGTCCATGGCGATAAAGGAAAGCTTAAAGCCGACTGAACCGTGCTTTTGAACCTCTTGTAAGAGTTTTGAAAGCAGCAATGAATCCTTGCCGCCCGAAACCCCCACAGCCACGTGGTCTCCTTCTTTGATCAGTTCGAAATCCTGCAGCGCGAGGATGAACTTACGCCAGATGTCTTTTCTAAACTTTTTAATGATGGATCTTTCAATTTCTGCGTTGGGTCTGAGTTCGTGTTCAGGAATAAGCAGCTCGCAGCCGCTACCTTGAAGTTTGTTCATTTTATCGCCTTTCTGACCAAGCCCGAATAGAAATACGATCTATCCCGACTGTACCTAGTAATTTTATCGAGTTTGATTATATACGCTACACCCCATAATTGCAACAAAAAAGCCAGCCCTAGCCAGCCTTGTTGTCAATTCTTCTAATTTATCTTTTAATCCTCATTCTTCACTTGATCATGCTCTTTGCGATACCCCTTCAACTGAAGCGTCTTTGTAGGACAAGCGTCGATGCAGTGACCGCACTCCACACAAAGGCTTGATTGTATCTTACGCCCTTTTTGGGCGGACTTCATGATGTTGATGTTCATCTCACACTGCTTGTTGCAACTTGCGCAGGACACACATTCTGAGTGGTTTGTCTCGATGCCGTGTCCAAACAGCAGGCCCCAGAAGGACAGCATGGTTCCGGCAGGACAGTAGTAGCAGTAGCCGCGACCGTTTAAGAAAAGATAAAGCGCCAAAAATAGCATCAGCTCGAGGCTCAGGTATTTGACAAGCTCAAAGGTCCTTAGTATATCCACATTGATAAAGCTAGCACCTGCAAGTGCGATGATCCACAAAAGGATCAAAAGCATGTTCGCTGTGATCAGAAACATCTTTAGGGTCAAAAGAAATAGCTTTAGTGTTTGATTGACCTTGTCTCTGCCCTTGTCAAAATGCAAAACGAGAGGCAGGGCTTCAGAAAAAGTCTCGGCGTGGCATCCGCCATACGGGCAGATCATGCTGCAAAAGATGCGTCTGCCTTTTATTGCGACAGCACCGTAAACGAGCACCTGAAACGCCACATACACGGTAAGCATCACTTCAGCGCCCCGCCCGCCAAATGCGGCTCCGACGTTGCTATGTAAAAAATGTCCGTCATAAAGAAGTTGAAGCGGGTAGGTCGACCACGGGAATGGCATGAAGGCGTACACAAATTCATAATAGCCTGTCATTACAGGTAAAAGCACGAAAAGAAGACTCATCATGACCATAAAGCCAGCAATGGATTTTCGCCTGTAGATATGTCTTTTGCTATATAGCTTAAACATGAGGATGCCGCCGTAGAGTACAAAGGCTGTACGCCCTATGGTTTCGAACAGTTCATAGATCAGGGTGATCCTCTCGCCCTGCAGGATACCGAGCATAGGCTTTAGCCCCACGTTCAGTCCAGCGATTAGAAAACCAAGTATTAGGTACATCCAAACTGCCGTTTTCAATTGTTTTACAGTTCCCGCTCTCGAATTCATACATCCTCCAGTAAGTTGACTTTTTTCTATTATATCAAAAACTGCCTGGATAGGGGTTAAAGAGTGATATTCTATGAAATAAGTTCAAGAAAATCGATCTTAGTCAATTTTATTTCGACTCTCGAAAAAGATTGACCTCTTCTTTTTAAAACGTTACAATAGCACTGAAGGTAGGGGGACTGAAATGACTGTTAATAAGAGTAACGAGACAAGATTTAAGCACAACTTCAAGATTTTCATCACATTCGGAATTCTTTTCGAGCTGATGAATTCCTTTTATATGCCGTTTGCGATCAAGTTCTTAGAACGGGTCGGAGGCACCGAGTTCGACATTTCACTCTTCAATTCCATGAAGGGTCTGATTATGATCTTCGCAGTGCTTCCGGGCGTCTTTTACATCAACCGCCACGACGACAAGAAAAAAGTCACTTCAAATTTTGTGCTGATCGTCACCATACTTGTCTTGTCGCTAGTAGTCATACCTTTTTTACCGGGCGCCATCCGGCCGTTTTCTTTCATTTTGATCATGACGCTGATGACCATACCTACTTCGATCTATAACGCCAGCTATCAAAACTTCACCGGCGACCTGTTCCCTGTAAGAAGGGCTCAAGTGATTGCGAAAAGGAGCATGTACACCATCGTCTTCACCACCGTTTTCACGTTGATCTCCGGCTTGATTTTCAAATACGTACCAAAGACCGACGACCAGCGGCTGATTATCTATCAGATATTCTTCGTTCTAGCTTTCGTGCTTGGTCTTGTAGCTGTCTATGTGTTCAACAAATTCGACTACAGCCCGGCGCCAACCCATAAGCGATATGAATTCAAGGGCAGCTTCACACGAGTCTTCAGCAACAAGCGGTTTAAAAAATTCGTGCTGTCTTCTACGATCTTCCACTTCGGATGGCAGATGGGATGGCCGCTCTTTAGCATCTACATGATCAAGACCCTTGGGGCCGACGAACTTTGGCTTGCCATCATCAATATCGGTTCCGCCTCTGTCATGTTCTTGGGCCATAAGATCTGGCCAAAGATGATCGACACCTACGGAAACGAGAAGATCGCGACTATTTGTACCTTAGGCATGGCACTGACGCCGATCCTATACGCCCTGTCGCCAAACCTACTGGTACTGACTGTCGTTTCTACCGTTACAGGATTCTTCACAGCAGGCACGATCACCGTGCTCTTTAGCGACATGCTCGAGGTGACTCCCACAGAAAACCGAATCGTCTATGTGGGTTACTACAACACCGCCACCAACATCACACTAGCCATCTCGCCCTTTGTCGGCCTGTTCTTCTTAAACCGCTTCGGCATCGTAGGCGCCCTCTTCATCACCGCTGGATTCAGATTCATCGGCGGCCTCGCGTTTTACCTGAGGGAGCGCTCGGAAAGAAAGTACCTGGAAAAGCAGCAATAGGTGAATCGTTATTAATAATTGAGTTCTCCGTGTGGATTTTAGAGATTTTTCTCTATAAAACCACACGGAGATTTTTTATTGCAAGGCTTTAAACACATATCTAATATTGCATCTTACTTTTGTCATTATTTTAAATGACCACTATTGTGAGACGCTACGCTTTCTGAGGGCGCTGAGACACGATTTGAATGAATGCATGAGGCGGGGTTTTAGGGAGGGTAGACATGAAGCCTACCCGTACAAAGGCGTAGAATGCAATGCAGTTGTAGGGGTAGGCTTTATGTCTACCCGTGATTTATAGTTCGATAGGGCTACCACGAGGGTAGCTACTACGCGAGGTTGGGTGGCGTTTGTTATTGCTGTATTCTTACAAAACTGTAGTTTCTGCCGCTTTGTTTGGCTCTGTACATTTCGACGTCGGCTAGATGGATCAGCTGTTTTTCGTCTTTTACGGTGCCGGGCATGGCCCATACTCCGCCGATACTCACAGTGACATAGCGTCTTTTGTCTTGTGCGTCGTACTGGATGTCCATGTCCTGGACTGCGATCCTGATTTCGTCCGCTAGCTGCTGGGCCTGCTGGGGTGTTTTTCCCCTGCTGATGTAGATGAACTCCTCGCCGCCGTAGCGCACAAAAATATCGTGCTTCTGCTTGGCGATCTTATTGATGCAGTGACTGATCTGCACTAGGCAGTCATCACCCGCAAGGTGTCCCAGTGTATCGTTGAAGAGCTTGAACTTGTCGATATCGATTAAGAACAGGCTGATACTTGAATCCTGCTGCCCATAGTCGGCCAGGTACTTGTTGAGCGCTCTTCTGTTCAGCTGACCGGTCAGTTCATCATAGTTCACCTTGCTTAAGAGTTTCTCGTTTTCAAGCTTCAACTGCTTATTGCGTCTTCTTTCGCTTTCGATCTGCTGCAAGGTGGCCTCTTCGTAGATATCGGTCTTGTCAAAGTTCAGATTGTACTTCACTTCGTGACGGATGATATTCAGCTTGTCGACCATCAGCTGCGATTCGATCTGCTTTTCGATCATATGATGCTTTTTAAAATAGCTCAGCGCTTCACGGAACTCACCCTTGTTTTCATAATGTATCGACCAATATTCATAGAGCATCTTCAGGTATTCGATGTCCCTGTCCTTGAGCGATTCTTCCTCAAGCTTGTAAAAGAGCTCCAGCCTGTCGACGTCGTCTAGTATCAGATCGTACATGACACGGTTCAGCTTGTATCTTTTTAAATAGAAGCTGTCACTCAGCTTTTCAGAAACGAGATTGCCCTTGTCGAATACCGACTTAAGCTGGTCAAGGTTTCCAAGCTTGAAGTAGCACTGCCCTAACGCTCCGTAAATGTCTAGGAGCACGTAGTTCTGATTCATGATTTTTGCCTGTTCAAGCGATTTTAAATAGTATTCGACAGCTTCATCTACAAGGCCCAGTTCGTAATAGAGCTGGCCCAGATTAAGTAGAATCGTCGATTTGATATCCTTTACATCAAGCTGGTCGCAAAGCGCAAGAGCCCTATTGTAGTGGGCCATGGCCGCGCCGTAGTCCTGATCGTTTAGAAAAACTTCGCCTAGGTTGTTGTAAAGTGCGACCTTTTGAATAAGGCTCGCATCCTGGGTCATGTTCTTTTCAAAATGAAGCAGCACGCGTTTAGCCCGGTCCATCTGCCCCATCCGGTAATAGACATATCCAAGCTGGTTGAGTGCCCGGTTCATACCTGACACGTAACCGATTTCCTTGCATAAGCCGTAGTTCTCAAGCTGCAGGATCACAGCTTCTTCATAGCGGTTGCATATCGTATAGACGACACCTATCGAAATCCTTACCTCGTAGTCAAGCGTAGGCTCGCCATATTCCTTCACCTTGGACTGGATGGCATGGATTTGCCTTAGCGCCTCTTCTGGGTTTTCGTATGCGATCGACGTGATGGGTCTAAGTTCATCTTTGAGTGATAACAAGTCCATAAGCCGCCCTCCTATACACTTGTTTATACCTCGCTTAGAAACAGCTAATCAATAAAAAAAAGCCATCCGCTAGCGGATGGCTTGATTTATTGATTATTCTGCACTCATACCTGTGTTGTTGATGTTGAAGATTAGGTAGAATAGTGTAGTTTGTTGTGTAACTTGGAAGTGTGGGTGGTCGATGTATTGCTCAACGAACTCACCTGAAAGACCACAACGGTCAACTTCGCCAGTTTCATAAAGGTTTACGCCAGCTGCAACGTCTTTGATTTGACGGAAAGTAACGCCGTCGATCTTAACCATGTCAGCTGAATGGTAGCTAGGGTTTTTCATGAACGCATAACCGTAACCGATATCCCATTGAGTAAGCATGAACGCGCCGTTGTAAAGTGTCGTTTCGATAGAAGTACCGAAAGAATCAGCATTAGCTGTAACGAACGCTTCGTTTACTGGGTAGAAGTTAGGGAATGTCATAAGTTTTACAAAGTAAGGTACTGGAATTTCAAGAGTTACTTTTAAAGTGTAATCGTCAAGTGCTTCAACACCAAGCTCAGTTGTTGGCATTTCGCCAGCCATTACTGCAGCGTAGTTTTTAAGTTGAGCAGTTTCTACCATGAATTGGTATTGAGAACCAGTTGCTGGGTCTGCAAGTCTTCTCCATGAGTAAACGAAATCAGCAGCTGTAACAGGAGTACCGTTTGACCATACTGAATCATCTCTTAAGTTGAAGATGTATTCTGTACCTTCAGCGTTAACTGTAAAGTCTTTAGCAACACCCATTTCAACTACGTCGTCTTCGCCTAACATTACAAGACCTTCAAGTACGTTAGCCATAACTTCGAATGATACAGAGTTAGTCGCTTTGTTTGTATCCATTGATGGAATATCAGAAGTGTCAAGAAGTCTGATGATTTTCTTACCGTCAGTTTCAAGAGTAGTTTCTGCATATTTGTAAGTGTAGTCGCCACCGAATGCGTGATCGATTACGCCAGATACGTGTGGAGCCACTAGGCTTGAACCACCACGTTGGTATAAAGGAACTACAACAGCGTCTTCTTCAACTAAAAGTCTTTCTGTTTCTTGTAATAAAGTCCAACGAGCAGCAAGATCTGTAGTCAAGTCGCCAGTTTTTGTTCTAGCGATGTTCTCGTCGAAAGTAGCGCTTGAGTAACCAGCAGAGTTATGACCGCCACCTGTGACAAACATGTCAAGGAAAGTCATTGGGTCTGGATAGTCAGGGCCCCAACCAGCGAATTCAAACTCGAATTTACCTTCGTCAGCAAGTTCCAATTTGTTTTTGAATGGTTGTTGGTTAAGTGTAAGTGTAAGACCTTCAAGGTTAGCTTGCAATTGACCTTGGATAAACTCAGAAATCTTCTTTGAACTCTCAGAGTCGTAAGTTAAGAATTCTACTGTTACCGTGTCAAAACCAAGTTCTTCTTTAGCTGCTGCCCAGTATGCTTGTGATGCTTCAACATCGAAAGCCAACCAGCCTTCTGGGTATGCGTTACGGAAGTCAACACCTTCTTCATCAGTAGCAAGACCTACTGGAACGAAGAAGTTTACTGCTTGAGAACCGTTGCCAAGAATAACATCTGTGATGTACTCTTTGTCAAAACCAGTTGCGAATGCTTTACGGGCGTTGACGTTTTTCATAAGATCCTTAGCAGAAATATCTACTGGATTTGCGTTTGCATCTTTTGTGTCATCAGCTGGTGCTTCTGTAGCTGGTTCATCAGTTACAGGTGTTGTGTCTTCTTTTGCTCCACATGCCGTCATGGCGAATACCATAACGAACACTAGGAGAAGAGCTAAAATCTTTTTCATTTTTAAATCCTCCCTTTTTTCACTGTGCCTTGAGCACAATCTGATTATATAACGATTTGTTATTTAATGTGTGTCACGTTTGTAACTTTTTTTCTCTCAAGACCTTAAACTATGTAAATACTTTACATAATATGGCAAAATATAGGTGGTTATTTGAATTGTCCGACTATATTGAATTATGTAACTTGTCAGTGTTTTCAAAGGCGTTGGGACAATCGTCTTTCTTTTTAAGCAACTCTGTCATTGGTGACAAGAGTGTAACCTGTTTTTTCAATTTGACTTTTCAAACCGATCAGGACAAATCAACTGTTTTCGCACCTTAAAATATACGCTTCATTATATAGTGTCAAAAAATACATTGATCCTGAAAACGACAAAAATAAAAAAGCCACTCGTTTTCACGAGTGGCCCGGTTGTTATTAGTGCTCTCCCAGACCTTCGTTGTTGATGTTGAAGATTAGGTAGAATAGTGCAGTTCCTTTTGTTACTACGAAGTGTGGGTGGTCGATGTATTGCTCAACGAACTCACCTGAAAGACCACAACGGTCAACTTCGCCAGTTTCATAAAGGTTTACGCCAGCTGCAGTATCTTTGATGATTCTGAATGTAACGCCGTCGATTTGAACGTCGTCAGCGCCGTAGTAAGCTGGGTTTTTAGCCATAGCATAGCCATAACCGATATCCCATTGAGAAAGAACGAAAGCACCATTGTAAAGAGTAGTTTCGATTGAAGTACCGAATGCTTCGCCTAAGCCTTCTACGAATGCTTGGTTAACTGGGTAGAAGTTAGGGAAAGTCATAAGTTTTACAAAGTAAGGTACTGGAAGTTCAAGAGTTACTTTTAAAGTGTAATCGTCAAGTGCTTCAACACCAAGCTCAGTTGTTGGCATTTCGCCAGCCATTACTGCAGCGTAGTTTTTAAGTTGAGCAGTTTCCACCATGAATTGGTATTGAGAACCAGTTGCTGGATCTGCAAGTCTTCTCCATGAGTAAACGAAGTCTTTAGCTGTAACAGGAGTTCCGTTTGACCATACTGAATCATCTCTTAAGTTGAAGATGTACTCTGTACCGTCTGCGTTCATTGTCCAGTCAGAAGCAACGCCTGGCTCAGCTACATCGCCGTCGCCTAGCATTACAAGACCTTCAAGTACGTTTGCCATCATTTCGAATGATACGGCATTTGTAGCTTTGTTAGTGTCCATTGAAGGAATATCAGATCCACCAAGAAGTCTGATGATTTTCTTGCCATCAGTTTCAAGTGTAGTTGTAGCATATTTGTAAGTGTAGTCGCCACCAAATGCGTGTTTGATGATACCAGTTACGTGTGGAGCTCTAAGTCCAGAACCGCCACGTTGGTATAAAGGAACGACAACCGCGTCTTCTTCCACTAAGATTCTTTCTGTTTCTTGTAACAAAGTCCAACGAGCTGCAAGATCTGTAGTCAAGTCGCCAGTTTTTGTTCTAGCGATGTTCTCGTCGTAAGTTGCGCTTGAGTATCCAGCAGAGTTATGACCGCCACCTGTGACGAACATGTCAAGGAAAGTCATCGGGTCTGGATAGTCAGGGCCCCAACCGGCGAATTCAAATTCGAATTTACCTTGGTCAGAAAGCTCTAATTTGTTTTTGAATGGTTGTTGGTTAAGTACTACTGTCAAACCTTCAAGGTTATCTTGTAATTGACCTTGGATAAATTCAGAAATCTTCTTAGAACCTTCAGAGTCATAAGTTAAGAATTCTACTGTTACCGTGTCGAATCCAAGTTCTTCTTTAGCTGCCGCCCAGTATTCTTTAGAAGCTTCAGGATTGAATCCCAACCATCCGTCTGGATGAGCCGCTCTAAAGTCATTACCGTCTTCGTCAGTAGCAAGACCTTCTGGTACGAAGAAGTTTACAGGTAGTGAACCGTTACCTAGGATCACGTCTGTAACGTACTCTTTGTCAAAACCAGTTGCGAACGCTTTACGGGCATTCACGGATTTCATAAGTTCTTTTGCTGTAATTTCTACAGGCTCTTTGTTTGCATCTTCTTCTACTACTGGAGCTTCATTTTCTGTTTCTGAAGCTGCAGGAGCTGGTTCTTCTTTCGCGCCGCAAGCAGTCATACCAAAGACCATTACGAATACGAGTAGTAAAGCTAAAAGCTTTTTCATGTGGTAATTCCTCCCTATTATTTTTTTTGTACCTTACCGAAGTACAATTACGATTATACATGTCGTTTTTGTAAAATGTAAGGGTAATCTTTACGAAATGTTAATGCGAATGACGCCAAATCGTAATATATGACGATTGATGTTACATAAAAGAAATATTTCGATTTCTGAAACATTGTTCTGTAGCTCCTGAAATATATCGATTGTCGGGGATTTCAAAATCGTCATCCATCCAATTACCGGTTACATAATCACACCTCGCTTGCAAAAGTTACAGAGTCGTTACTTTTATATTGTTACCATAACCTTTACTTTTTGCCTGAGTGATGAATCAAAAAAAACCACCCGTTTACACGAGTGGTTTTGACTAGCTTGATTGATTGTTATTCTGCCATACCTTCGTTGTTGATGTTGAAGATCAGGTAGTAAAGTGAAGTACCGTTTGTCACTACGAAGTGTGGGTGATCGATGTATTGCTCAACGAACTCACCCGAAAGACCGCAACGGTCAACTTCGCCGGTTTCATAAAGGTTTACGCCAGCTGCAACGTCCTTGATGATTCTGAAAGTGATATCGTCGACTTTAACATCAGCAGCACCGTAATATGCCGGGTTTTTAGACATCGCATAGCCGTAACCCAGATCCCATTGAGATAGAACGAAAGCGCCGTTGTAAAGCGTAGTTTCGATAGAAGTACCGAATGCATCGCCTTGTTCAGTGACAAATGCTTCGTTTACAGGGTAGAAGTTACAGAATGTCATAAGTTTTAAGAAGAATGGTACAGGTAGTTCAAGTGTTACTTGTAACGTTCTGTCGTCAAGTGCCACAACACCAAGCTCAGATGTCGGCATTTCGCCAGCCATTACCGCAGCATAGTTTTTAAGTTGAGCGGTTTCCACCATGAATTGGTATTGAGAACCAGTTGCTGGGTCTGCAAGTCTTCTCCATGAGTAAACGAAATCGTCAGCTGTAACTTTTTCGCCGTTTGACCAAACTGAATCGTCTCTTAAGTTGAATGTGTAGACAAGACCGTCGTCAGACATTGTCCAGTCAGAAGCCACACCTGGTTCAACTACGTCGTTTTCACCAAGCATCACAAGACCTTCAAGTACGTTTGCCATCATTTCGAATGATACAGAGTTAGTCGCTTTGTTTGTGTCCATTGATGGGATATCAGAAGAAGCAAGCAGTCTGATGACTTTTTTGCCGTCTGTATCAAGCGTAGTTTCTGCATATTTGTAAGTGAAGTCGCCACCGAATGCGTGTCTAACGATACCTGTCACGTGTGGAGCTCTAAGTCCAGAACCGCCACGTTGGAATAAAGGTACTACAACAGCATCTTCTTCAACAAGAATTCTTTCTGTTTCTTGTAGTAGAGTCCAGCGAGCTGCAAGATCAGAAGTCAAGTCGCCAGTTTTTGTTCTAGCGATATTGTCGTCGTAAGTCTCGCTTGTGTAACCTGCTGTGTTATGACCGCCACCTGAAACAAACATGTCAAGGAAAGTCATCGGGTCTGGATAGTCAGGACCCCAACCGGCATATTCAAATTCGAATTGACCTTGGTCGGCAAGTTCCAGCTTATTTTTGAAAGGCTGTTGGTTAAGAGTAACTGTCAAGCCTTCAAGTGTTTCTTGCATTTGACCTTGAATGAATTCAGAGATCTTTTTAGAGCTGTCTCCGTCATAAGTCAAGAACTCGATTGTAACTTTGTCAAATCCAAGTTCTTCTTTAGCCGCTGCCCAGTATGCCTTAGAAGCTTCCTTATCAAAAGCCAACCATCCATCTGGATATACTTCTCTAAAGTCTTCACCGTTCTCATCTGTAGCAAGACCTTTTGGTACGAAGAAGTTAACTGGTTGCGAACCGTTACCTAGGATACTTTCTGTGATATACGTTTTGTCGAATGAAGTAGCAAGTGCTTTACGAGCATTTACGTTTTTCATAAGCTCTTTTGCAGTAATCTCTACAGGATCTGCCTTCTTCTGATCGTCAGTAGCTACTTGCTCTTGATCGTCTGTACCTGCGACATCCGTGTTTTCTTCTGTGGTAGTTTTACCACATGCCGCTAACGCGAACACCATCACAAATACTAACAGTAGTGCCATTAGTTTTTTCATTGTTAAAATCCTCCCTAAATTTTCTTGTGGACCTCTTGACCACTCTCGTATTATAGCGAAAGCTTTTTAGGATTTAGTATCATTATTGTTACTTTTTGTAAAAAACACCGCATGATCACTACCGCCAGCACTCTGGTTTTCAAAAGCGATTATCTGCATTTGACTTAGCTAGGCACTGGAACAGCTCGTCCAGCATAAATAACGGTTTATTCTTATGTTACCTTACAAAATTGTAAACATTTGTTTTATAAAAGGATGCACTGAGTGCATCCTCTTCTTTTGCCTATTCCTCATCCATTCCATCATTGTTGATGTTGAAAATCAGGTAAAACAGGCTTACATCGCTGTCGACAACAAAGTGGGGATGGTCGATATACTGCTCGACAAACTCTCCCGAGAGCCCGGCCCTATCGACTTCGCCGGTATCATAAAGATTGACTCCGGCCGCGGTATCCTTGATGATTCTGTAAGTCACACCATCGATATTTACATCTTGCGCGCTGTGGTAGCTGTCATTCTTCACAAATCCGTAACCGTATCCGATTTCCCAATCGTTCAATTGGAAGGGACCGTTGTATAAGGTGGTTTCCACCGATGTTCCAAAAGCGTCTCCCACTTCTGTCACAAATGCTTCGCTGACAGGGTAAAAGTTAGGGAAAGTCATCAGCTTGATAAAGAAAGGTACTGGAATTTCAAGCGTGGCCTGGAGCGTATAGTCATCAAGCGCGACTACGCCAAGCTCTGTTACAGGAAGCTCACCCTTCATCACAGCCGCGTAGTTCTTAAGTTGAGCGGTTTCTATCATCGACTGGTATTGTGATGCGGTAGCCGGATCTGCAAGTCTTCTCCACGAGTAGACAAAATCGTTTGCAGTGACTTTATCGCCATTCGACCATAGTGAATCTTCGCGCAGCTTGAAGGTGTATACCAGTCCGTCTTCCGATATTTCATAACTTGTAGCGACACCGAGCTCTGGAACGTCGTTTTCACCGAGCATCACTAGGCCTTCAAGTACGTTGGCCATGACTTCAAACGACACGGCATCCGTCGCTTTGTTCGTATCCATCGTTGGTATGTCCGAAGTATCCAGTAGTCTGATAATCTTCTTACCGTCCGACTCAAGTGTGGTTTGGGCGTATTTGTAGCTGAAGTCGCCACCAAAGGCATGGCTGATCACACCAGTCACATGAGGAGCCTGAAGACTTGAAGTCCCTCTTTGGAAGATAGGTACGACGACCGCATCCTCTTCCACTAAAATCCGTTCGGCCTCTTGAAGCGTTTCCCAACGTTCAGCAGGCTTGCCCGCAAGATCGCCGACCTTGCTACTGAGGACGTAGTCGTCAAATACTTGACTGCTATAGCCCGCTGTATTGTGGCCTGATCCTGTCAGGAAAAGATCCAAAAATGTCATGGGATCTGGATAGTCGGGTCCCCAACCCGCGTATTCGAACTCAAACTCACCGGCATCGGACAGCTCCAGCTTGTTCTTAAAAGGTTGCTGGTTAAGAACTACAGACAGACCTTCAAGGTTTTCATTGAGTTGTCCTTGTATGAATTCAGATATTTTTTTTGACATTTCGGTATCATAGGTGAGGAATTCAATTTCGACCTGATCGAATCCAAGCTCGTCTTTTGCGGTCTGCCAATAAGCCGCCGCCAGATCCGGATCATGCTTTAGGAACCCATCGGGATACTTCGCCCTAAAATCGACCCCGTCCTCATCTGTGGCTAGGCTTTTCGGTACAAAATAATCGGCCGCAGTTGAACCGTTGTTAAGAATCACATCAGCGATATAGGTCTTGTCAAAAGCAAGGGCGATCGCTTTTCGCGCGTTCACGTTTTTCATCAGTTCCTTCGCTGTGATCGTTTTGACCTGTTTTACATCATCCTCGTCACCGGCATCCTTACCGTCATCGCCGATCACTACAGGTGTTTCATTCCCTGCATCTGAACTTGGGTTTTGGCATGCCGTCAGCGTGAGTGCCATCAGCATGACTACCGCTAGAAAAACCGCCGTCAATTTTTTCATTTCGCATCCTCCTTAAAATCCTCTTATGTAGCAACAATAGGGAGGCACTACGACGCCATCACGCATCGTTTGTGCCTATTGAAGAAAGGCTTTGGTATGCCCTCCTTCAATGTAACTACATACTATCAGAATTTTCTGAAAATACAGTTTCAGCTTTGTCACCCTTATTGAATAATTGTAACAATTAGGCTCCTATCAGCTTTAAGAGTGTCTTTGAGAGAACAACGTCAAAATTATTTTAAAGGCTCAACCTTATGTAAATGGCTTTTTACAAAAGTTTACAAGTCTTGTAACTGTTTTTGACAAATTGTAATATTTATAAAAGTTACAGGGCTGTCACTCAAAAATAAAAAAAAGCCATTCGCATATGCGAATGGCTTGGTTTATTGCTTATTCAGCTTTACCTTCGTTACCGATGTTGAAAATCAGGTAGAACATAGTTGTATCGCTAGTGTTCACAAAGTGTGGGTGATCGATGAACTGTTCAACGAACTCTCCAGAAAGACCGCAACGGTCCACTTCGCCTGTTTCAAATAGGTTTACGCCAGCAGCGGCATCTTTGATTTGACGGAAAGTAACGCCATCAACTTTTACAGCATCTGCATTCCAGTAAGTTGGGTTTTTAGCAAATGAGTAACCGTAACCTAGTTCCCATGACTCAAGTACAAATGCGCCATTGTAAAGTGTTGACTCGATAGAAGTACCGAATGCCTCACCTTGCTCTGTAGCAAATGCTTCGTTTACTGGGTAGAAGTTAGGGAATGTAACTAGTTTTAAGAAGAACGGAACCGGAAGCTCAAGTTGTACTTCTAATGTGTTGGCATCTAAAGCTACAACACCAAGCTCAGTTGTTGGAAGTTCTCCAGCAATTACAGCTTTGTAGTTTTTGATTTGTGCAGTTTCGATCATGAAGTTGTATTGTGAAGCAGTTGCAGGATCTGCAAGTCTTCTCCATGAGTACACGAAGTCTTCAGCAGTTACAGGTTGACCGTTAGACCAAACCGCGCCTTCTCTTAAGTTGAACGTGTAAACAAGACCATCTTCAGAAACAGTCCAGTCTTTAGCAACACCAGCTTCAACAGTATCGTTTTCGCCAAGCATTACAAGACCTTCAAGCACGTTGCCCATTACTTCAAATGAAACCGAGTTAGTAGCTTTGTTTGTATCCATTGTTGGGATATCAGAGCTTGAAAGTAATCTGATTACTTTTTTACCGTCTGTCTCAAGTGTAGTTTCAGCAGTTTTGTAAGTGTAATCTCCACCGAATGCGTGTGGTACGATTCCAGTTACATATGGTTGACGAAGTGCAGCGCCACCTTTTTGGTAAAGAGGAACAAGAACTGTATCTTCTTCTAAAAGAATTCTTTCAGCTTCTTGTAGAGCTTCCCAACGAGCAGCTAAGTCAGAAGTCAAATCGCCAGTTTTTGTTCTTGAAATGATTTCATCGTATGCAGCGCTTGAGTAACCAGCAGAGTTGTGGCCACCACCTGTAACCCACATGTCAAGGAAAGTCATTGCATCTGGATAGTCAGGACCCCAGCCAGCGAATTCAAGTTCGAATTTACCTTCGTCAGCTAGAACAAGTTTGTTTTTGAATGGTTGTTGGTTAAGTACAACTGTCAAACCTTCAAGGTTTGTTTGTAATTGACCTTGTACGAATTCAGAGATCTTTTTTGAACTCTCAGAATCGAATGTAAGGAACTCGATTGAAGCGTCAGTGAAACCAAGTTCTTCTTTAGCAAGAGCCCAGTGTTCTTTCGCTTTTTCGATATCCATTTTGTTAAAGCCTTCTGGATATGCAGCTCTAAAGTCGTCGCCAGCTTCATTAGTAGCTAAACCGACTGGTACGAAGTAATCCGCAGCAACTGAACCGTTACCAAGGATAACATCTGTAACATACGTTTTGTCGAACGCCATAGCGATCGCTTTACGTGCGTTAACGTTTTTCATAAGTTCTTTAGCTGAGATTTCAACTTTTTCAGCTGGTGTAGTAGCTTCTGTTGTAGTTTCGCCTTCAGTGCCTGTAGCTGCTTCTTCTTTAGCGCCACATGCAGTCATAGCGAATACCATGACAAAAACTAATAAAAGTGCCATTAATTTTTTCATCAATAAAATCCTCCTAGATTAATTGTCTGTGGCCATCACACCACAAGATTGATTATACGGATTCTTCAGATAATTGTTGTTAACATAAAGCAATACGAATTACATAAAAGCATTAATTTACCCCTGTCAAGCATATTCCCTTGTAACAAATGCAAAAGAGAAGACTTTGTAAAATACGCTCGAGTCGCCAATTATGCGAGTTTATGAAATATACCTGAATTATCAGAACTATTTCGCGTGCTAAAAATTTGTTAACAATTTAACCGGTGACAACGTTGTCATTTATCTGGTGCACAGGACAATCGATCCGGTATTCTAATTCTTGCAATTTTTTTTACAGCGTGATACACTAAATTATCAAATGAAAAAGAAATCGAGAGGTATTTTTGTGAGTGTAGTGATTTTAAACTAGGAACTTCATATCGTTTTACGTGCATGTAGTCTTTTTTTGTTGTACGTAAAATTCCTGTTTAGAACACAATCGCTTGCTAAGATAATGTAGCCGTGGGTGCGTCCGCGGTATTTTTATACCTTTTTTTGGCATATGTTACTTTAGAGTAGATCGTGATCGGTCTACTCTTTTATTTTTTGAATGGAGGATTACCATGTACCATACCGATAAACTGTCATTAAACGAAATACTAAACGAAATTTCTGAACTGGCTCTTACGCCCCAGGCGCAATCGGCTATCAGAAACCTTACACCCAAACAGGACCTGCACTGGATAGACGACCATATGAGGCAAACCCTCGAAATGAAGGCCATCCTGCATCAGACGGGTTCCATACCGCTTAACTCACTAAGCTCATTCAATCGGGCTTACGACGACCTGGTGAAACAGGCGGTGCTGAGCGCCCCTCAGATTGATGCGATCGGAGACTTCTTGGAAGATGTCCACCGCCTATCTGTCTTTATGTCGACAAAAGCGGATGTCGCACCTACGATTTCCGAGTACGCCTCGTCGCTGAACAACCTGCCCGAGCTAAGGGGCAAAATTAGGGAAACGGTCTACAAGGAGCTTGTCCTCGACAGCGCAAGTGGAAAGCTGGCTAAAATACGCAAGCAGATGCGGGCGACAGAAGATAAGATCAAGACTAAGCTGAACCAGATCATCAGCCAGGCGGATAGTCAATCGCTCCTTATGGACAGCCTGATCGCCATGAGGGATGGAAGATATGTGATCCCTGTAAAGTCCCAGCATAAGTCTAAGGTTTCCGGCCGCCCGCTCGATTTTTCTAAAAGCGGGTCCACAACCTTCATCGAACCCGAAGCCGTCAAGCAGCTAAGCGACAAGCTTAACGAATACAAGATAGAAGAAGAAAATGAGATTTATAAGATTCTTAGCGCCTTATCCGAAGAGATCGCAGGGTCCGAACGCACGCTTTCAGTCAATCGTGAAGGCATCATCCATTACGACGGCCTATCGGCGAAAGCAAAATATGCGATCCGCATAAACGCATCCTTTGTCAAGGTAACCGATGACTTGTGCATCGACCTTATTGACGCAAGACATCCCCAACTGGGCAAAGACGCGGTACCTCTGAACCTTTCACTTGGAAAAGACCACAAGGGCATC
Organism: Fusibacter sp. A1; assembly: GCF_004125825.1. Lineage (NCBI taxonomy): Bacteria > Bacillati > Bacillota > Clostridia > Eubacteriales > Fusibacteraceae > Fusibacter > Fusibacter sp. A1. The sequence continues at coordinate 61,049 of NZ_QQWI01000013.1, forward strand.
GTCATCACCGGTCCTAACACAGGAGGGAAAACCGTCGTGCTAAAGACGGTGGGTCTGCTGTCGCTGATGGCCATGTGCGGTCTGCTCATTCCAGCAGACAAAAACACGCGACTCTCTGTGTTCGACCATATCCTTGCAGACATCGGGGATGGTCAGAGCATCACACAGAACCTGTCGACCTTTTCCTCGCACATCAAAAACATCAACACCATCATCGAGGTGGCAAACAGCGGGTCCCTGGTGCTGCTAGACGAGGTGGGTTCGGGCACCGAACCCAATGAAGGAGCGGGAATCGCCGTGGCCATACTCGAGCTCCTGTTCGAAAAACGCTCGACCATCATGGCGACCACCCACTATAGCCAGCTCAAAGCCTTTGCAAAGGATACATCCGGCTTCATCAACGGATCCATGCTCTTTGATTCTCAGAGTCTCAATCCGCTTTATCAGATACAGCTCGGAGAAGCGGGCAAGAGCCACGCGCTCTTAATCGCTCTAAAGCTGGGTATGAACCCCCTACTACTAGACAGGGCGCACAGGATCACCTACGACCAGCCTTTCGATCAAAAGGCCTACAGCGACATGGCGCATTTGAAGGACACGAAGGAGACCCCACAAAGTCAGGCAAAACAAGCAAAGCCCGACAAACCCGCAGATAAAGTAAGGAAAAAGGCGGCGAGAACCCTTTTGTTTTCAGCAGGTGATTCCGTTTACATTCCATTTATGAAAACCAGCGGCATCGTTCTTGGCGATCCCAACAAAAAAGGGGAATACCCCGTAGAGATCAAGGGCAAGCGCTTCAGCCTATCCCACAAGCGCCTGACTCCCTTTATCGAGCAGAAGGATTTATACCCAGAAGACTACGACCTCGACATCGTGACAAAATCGTGGGAAGAAAGAAAAACCGAAAAGAAACTAAGCAAAGGAAAAAAAGGAGCCGTCGTCATCCACCGCGACAACCAAAAAATCAAATAACCCCACAAAAAAAGAAGCCAAACCCAGGCTTCTTCTTTTTCATACCACTCATTATTTTCTTATCTCAATCTTCAATCACTAATCACTAATCATCAACCATCAATGAAACTTCACATCATACCCACAAACAAACACTTCCTGTGGATTAAGCCTGTTGTTCATGTCCTTATCCACAAATTGCTGATTGCTATCAACATAATCGGCGATTCCCCACCATGGTTCGATGCAGACAAAGTCACCCTTGTCCGACCATACTCCAAGCTTTGGAACGCCTACAAGCGACATCGACACCTGTCTGTCGGCCTTATGGTCGACAAGCGTGACATAGCTTGATTTCAAGTGGCTGAAAATCAGCGCGTCCTCATCAAAGGTGGATGGCGAGATACGGATCGAATCGACACCGCTTGCAAGAGGCTTGAACTCTCTCTTGATAAGTCCAACCTGCATGTCGATCAGTTCTGAGTTGAGGACTTCCTCTTCTTCAAAACAGAGCTCGCACTGTCCAGACTGAAGGTTCATGTTAAAACCGGGATGCCCCCCTATCGAGAAGTACAGCTTAGCATCGCCCATGTTGAAGACACGGTAGCTCACAGCGACAACCCGGTCTTTTAGGACGTACTCGATCTGAAGTTTAAAGGCATAAGGATACATCCTGAGTGTCTCCTCATCCGAAGTCACTTCGAACAGGACCCTTTCGTCTTCTTGCTCGACAATATGAAAGACCATGTCCCTGGCAAAACCGTGCTGGCCGATATTGTACGCGACATCGTCCACATACATGGTTTTCTCCTTAAGCGAGCCTACGATAGGAAAAAGTACAGGAGCGGTTCTTCCCCAATGCCCAGGGGCCGTCTGCCACATGTATTCATGCGGTTTGTTGATATCCATCACAGATTTCAGCTCCGCACCCTTTGCCGCGATCTCCACGGATAAAAAGTCATTCTTCAACTTGATCATGACGCCTCCTAAAATAATTAAGCCAGTGCCAGTGCGATATCCATCATTTCTGTAAAGGTCTCTTGTCTTTCTTCAGGAGTTGTTTCAAGCCCCTTGAAGATATGGTCTGATACGGTGATGATCGCAAGCGCCTTAACGCCATGTTTAGCTGCAGTCGTATAAAGCTCGGCCGTTTCCATTTCTACAGCGATCAGACCGTAGTCCGCAAGACGCTTAAGGTCTGTGCCACCATCGTCATAAAACAGGTCGCTTGTCAGAACGCTTCCCACTTTGATAGGGTAGTTCTTCTCTGTCCCTATCTGGAAGGCCTTGTTAAGGAGTTCAAAATTGGCTGTTGGAGCGTAGTCCATGTTCGGGAACCTGCGCTTGTTAATGCCGGATGTCGTCGAAGCGCTCATCGCAAGAACGATATCCCTTAAGTTGACATCGTCTTTGATCGAACCGCAGCTGCCGATTCTGATCAGCTGTTTTGCTCCGTATTCCGTAATCAGCTCGTTGATGTAGATCGATATGGAAGGCATACCCATACCAGTTCCTTGAACGGATACGCGTTTGCCCTTGTATGTACCTGTATAGCCGAGCATGCCTCTGACCGTGTTATAACATACCGCATCTTCTAAAAAATTGTCCGCGATGAATTTTGCTCTTAAGGGATCACCAGGCAAGAGTACCGTTTCAGCGATTTCTCCTGCTTTAGCCATGATGTGTAGATGTTTACTCATTTTTGTTCATCCTTTCTATGTCTTTCATTTAATGAAAGTAGTTGAATTAAATCCGCAATTGACTATTACCCCCATACAGGACAACTCATTCATGTCTTATCAGCTGAATGACTCTTTTCATGGCTGTCGAAATCGCAAGCGTGTCCATTTCGTCCACACTAACCCAAGTCATTTTGGGCTCATCGACATAAAAATAAGCGTCGGCCTTATAATGCACAACCGTCATCTGCCATATCTGATGCGAAAACACATGCTTTACGGTGCCGATTTCAAGTCCGCCTTGCAGGCTATAGTCAAAGTTTTCAGAAACGATATCCGATTCGTTCGACTCGCCCTCGTCACCTTCACCCACCTGATGGGGAAAAGCCCAGAATCCGCCGATCAGACCATCCGGTGCTTTCTGGTACATGAGGTATCTCCCCTCGAACTCGACAAGTGCGACCCTTACATCCTTTAGGACCGCTTTTGCTTTTTTTGTTTTCACCGGGTATTCCAGTATATCACCAACTCGATAAGCACTGCAATAGGTCCTTATGGGACACTCCTCGCACTTGGGGTTCTTAGGTGTGCAGATCATCGCCCCAAGTTCCATGATGGCCTGATTGAAAGCCCTCATGTCATCGGGGAGTATCTTTAAAAGCCGTCCCTCGAACACGTCTTTGGTCTTGGCCCTTGCGATGTCGTCTTTCAGACGGTCAAGTCTGGAGACCACTCTAAAAACGTTCCCGTCGACAGCAGGTTCCTTGATGTTGAAGGCGATTCCAAGTATCGCCCCGGCTGTGTAGGATCCGATCCCCGGCAGTTTTAAAAGCTCGTTCTTGCTGTCTGGAAACTTACTTCCGTACTCGCTTACAACCATCCTCGCACAGGGAATAAGCCTTTTGGCCCTCGAGTAGTAGCCGAGTCCCTCCCATAGCTTCAAGACATCGTCAAGGTCCGCATCCGCCAAGTCCCGCACGGTAGGGTAGGCTTTTAGAAACCTTGTGTAGTAAGGGATGACCGTATCGACCTTCGTCTGCTGCAGCATGACTTCTGAGAGCCAGATTGCATAGGGGTCGTCCGTTTCTCTCCAAGGCAGTATCCTGTGGTGCTTGTGGTACCAGTCGACAAGATCCGTCGACATCTCATTTGTCATCTCTTTAACCTCTTACAATTTGTCTATCAGGTGCTCCATCAGCCTTTTGTTCATGTCCGCTTCCACGGCAAGCTGAAGGATGGCCTTATGGATACTGTCCTCATCTTCAAAATCGAAATTCTCGTACTTCTCACTCAGATTCCTGCCGATCTCCTTTTCAATCATCAGAAATTCCTCGTATAGCATCTCGAGTCCTTCTTCTTTTTGCTCTCCCAGCACAGCCTCTATGTCCTTTACCTGCAGCACCGACTTCAGCCGGTAGAGCATGGTGAGCGCCATCATGTGCGACCGTGTGTACTTCTTTTTTACAGGCGCCTGAAGGAGTCCGGCCTTTACATAGTTGTTGATCATGGTTTTTGTGATACAGGGTTCGTTTTCACTTCGTTTGAGGTTTTCAAGCGAGGCATCCAGATACGAAAGCACCTGATCCATGTAAAGCGGAATCTCGGGTATCCTTTCGGCTGACCTACTGCTGTGACTGAGAAGTTCATGTATTTTTGCCATGTCATGCCTCCATGTGGTATTAAATACTATATAAACTAGTTTACATGTTTACAAAGGATTTGAAAAGTGTTATTCTTTATATAGTATCAGATACTATATAAGGAGGTATTACATGTCACGACTAAGAGAACCATTCAATTCGCTATCACATCTGATTGGGGCAGTACTTTCCGCAATCGTCCTTTTGTTCTTTATCATCCGGGGGGCGCTTATCGGCAATGCCCTGTTTATCATAGGAGCCACCATCTTCGGCGTATCGCTGATTGCCCTTTATACCATGAGCGGTCTCTATCACGGACTGGTTGTTTCGGCTCAAAAGATCGCACTTATGAGAAAACTCGACCATACCATGATCTATGTGCTGATCGCAGGGTCCTACACGCCGGTATGCCTTTTGGCGCTGGACGGCCTATGGCGCATCCTTTTCCTTTCAAGCATCTGGGCTATCGCCATCTTGGGCATCACAGCCAAATGGTTGTGGTTTAACATGCCCCGTAAGATCTACACCATGCTCTATGTGATCATGGGTTGGCTGGCGCTTGTAGCCATATGGCCGCTTTACCAGAACCTTTCCACCCTGGCGTTTTCCATGCTTGTCACAGGAGGCATCTTCTATACCGTAGGCGCTGTCATTTATGCCGCGAAGCCCAAGTGGGTAAGCACCACGCACATAGGATTTCACGAATGGTTCCATATACTGATCTTGGCGGGAAGCACCTCGCATGTGATCATGGTGACGAGCTTGTTATCCTAAACACAGCACCACAACCTCACCATACGCTTGTATGGTTTTTTTTCGTTTGTACGACGTTCATTTAGGTATATATGGACTAAGAGTTAAAAGACCCTTATGTCATAGGGCCTAGGAGAGTCGACCTGGAGGAATAGCATGGCAAAAAAAACCTTAAAGCAGTCCATCACGCTTTCAAAAGAAGCAACTTACCTGAATACCCGTTCCTTTATCGTAAAATCGGGACTGGCCATGTTGTTCGCCTTTTGGCTCGGCGCTAAGATCCCCATCGCCAATAAGGACATGATCTCATTTCTATTCGGACTCATGATGAGTCTCGAGCCCATCAGCATCACAGGCTTTAGAAGAGGACTCGATCAGTTTAGGGCGACCGTCATCGGAGGCGTCCTTACGGCAGTCATCATCGCAGTCGTCGGAATCAACCCCTTGGGGCTTGCGATCTCGATGTCCGCAATCCTCTATTTTACATTGTCCCATAACTGGAGAGAGGTTTCGGTCGTGGCGCTATTCACCGGCATCTACATGACGCAGTTTGTGCAGACCACAACTCTTGGCGATCCCGATATCCTGATGACGATGATCGTCAGAATCACAGCGCTCACATCAGGCATCCTCTTTGCCATGGTATTCAACATCCTCACTTCGTTCGTGCTTAGCCCAAAGCTACCAGCAAACAGGATCGGTTTTTTAAAATACCGCTACCACAAGCATGTTAGAAGCCTGCTAGAAAAATTGACCACCCAGGACCACCTCGATGACAGCGACTACCTGAGCCTCGCCAACTTGTTCAACGATATCGACTGGACGCTCACGCTGCTGACCGACCTACTCAAGGATCCGATGCTCAAGTGGGGCCGCATAAGAAAGGATTCCGTCGAAACCGCGATCCTACAGGCCAAGACTTTGAGAAGCATGAGCCATTACCTCTACGATCTTGAAATCTACTTGCGCACCTACGACTTCGATCATTCAGGCGACGACAAGAAGACGGTCATCGAAATTCTGACCTGCGTCAACCATGCGGTGACAGGCGGCAATACATCCTACTGTGAAAAGGAAAATGCGCTGAATGTGTTTACCCAGCGCATACGTGACGATCTTATCAAATTGTTGGACCTTTCAAACTCACTCTAACAGTTCAAGAAGTTCCTGATAGCTGCAAGCCGTATAGGTCGAAGCATAAGGGGCTTCTTTTTTATGGTGAAAATTCATGTGGCACGTGTCTATCAAGGAGTCTAGTCCGCCTTTTATGTCAGATGACATGGAGTCACCGATCACGAGACACTCCTCTTTTTTAGCCCCGATGCCCTTAAGCACGATATCGAAAAACTCGACTGCCGGTTTTGACACGCCTATTTCTTCGGAGATGAAGAGTTTCTTAAAATAAGGCTTAAGTCCGGAAGCTTCAAGTCTTGGTTTCTGCACGTGAACGATCCCGTTGGTGATCACTGCCAGCCTGTACTTCTTTGACAGCTTTTCGACCAGTTCCAGGGCACCTTCAAATAGCTGACTTCCTTCAGACAAGGCATCTAGGTAGGCGTAACCGATCGTTTTCGGATCGCCATCCATTCCATAGTGGGTGAGCCAGTCTTCAAACCGCTTGTATTTGATGGTTTCGGATTCGATTTCCCCCTGCTCGAGCATCTTCCAAAGTTTACGGTTGATGTCTTTATAAACCGCAACCATCTCTTCTGTCACATCGTCTGTGACGGTTTTAAAGATCTTCTCAAGCGCAAGTCTTTCGGCGGTGTCCGTATCGAGCAGGGTATGGTCAAGGTCGAACAGCAGCCACTCATATCTTTTCATCATCTACCTCAACTCGTTCTGCGTCTCATACACCACGCCGATAGCTCCCGGTCCCACGTGGGTTCCGATAACAGGTCCTATCTCAGTGACGGTGTCGATGCTCACAACGTCCTCTAAAAGCTCTTTTAAAAGGCTGACCCCTTCTTCATTTTGAATGTGGTGTATGTAGGCATGCTTGATTCCATACTCCTTGGCATCCGCGATTAAAAACTCCGCGATAGACTTAATCGCTTTTTTCTTAGTGCGCACCTTGGTCACAGAATCCGTCTTGCCTTCATCCACAGTCAGTATCGGTTTGATGTTTAGAAGTGTTCCAAGGAGGGCTGACGCCTTGCCTACCCGTCCGCCTTTTTCTAAAAACTCGAGCGTCTCCAGCGTAAAAAGAAAACGGGTTCTCTTCTTTGTCGCCTCGATCGCGTCGATGATCTCCAGCCTGTCCTTGCCTGAAAGGATCGCATCATTTGCCGCCATGGCGGCAAGTCCTAGCTGCATGCAGTTCGACTCAGAGTCGACCACTTCGATAAACTGTCCCGGGTACGACTCCATAAGCTCTGTTGCCACCATCTTGGCCGTCTGATAGGTACCGCTCATCTCTGCTGACAGGGTCACAAAAAAGATGTCATAGCCCTGATCGAGCGCTTTTCTAAACTCATCCTCTATCATCTGGATGTTCGGCTGAGACGATGTAGGTAGCTTTTGAACCCTTGCAAGCTTTTCATAAAAATAGGTGTAATCCGCTTCCGTTTCAAGTATGGACTCGTCTTCAAAATTGACGCTAAGACTCAATATTCCTATGTTGTTTTCCTTTATATACTGCTTGGGTAGATAGGATGTGCTATCTACGAACAATCTAATCGCCATCGCTTGACCTCGCTTTATGTTCATTAATTCATTATGCCGCTCAAACCTATTACTTGTCGCTCTTTCTATTATGCCATATAAAAAAGCCGTCTCATAGCGAGACGGCTTAAGTTTATTATTCTTGGTTCATTGTTTTCATCGCACGGACACGGTCTTGGAACAAGAGGTGTTTCTTTCTAAGACGGATCGTGTCAGGAGTGATTTCAACCAGCTCGTCGCTTTCGATAAACTCCAGCGCTTCCTCAAGTGAGAAGGTCTTTGGAGCAATCAGCTTCACAGCGTCATCCGAACCGGAAGCACGTGTGTTGGTAAGCTTTTTGTTTTTTGTAGGGTTGACGACCATATCGTCAGAACGTGAATTTCTACCGATGATCATACCTTCGTAAACATCCACAGCAGGACCCACGAACATTTGCGCGCGGTCGCTTAGGTTGAACAGCGAGTAAGCCATCGTAGAACCCTTGCACTGAGAAATCAACACGCCGTTCTGACGGCCTGGGATCAAACCTACATGCGGCTTGAAGCTGTCTACAGAACGTACCATGATGCCCTCGCCGCGCGTTTCGTTGATGAACTCCGAACGGTATCCGAGAAGACCACGTGTTGGAACAAGGAACTCGACACGGGTATATCCGTTTTCTGCGTGCATCGTCTCCATCATGCCCTTACGTTTGTTAAGGCTTGCGATGACGGTACCTGCGTACTCGTCTGGAGCGTCGACGATCACTCTCTCGAATGGCTCGTGCTTGACGCCGTCGATGTCTTTTATCAGTACTTCAGGTTTTGAAACAGCAAGCTCGTAACCTTCACGACGCATGCTTTCAAGAAGTACAGAAAGGTGGAGCTCACCTCTACCCGATACTTTGAAACCTTCTTTAGAAGGAAGTTCTTCAACCCTTAGACCCACATTGGTCTCAAGCTCTCTTTCAAGACGCGCGTTCAAGTGACGCGATGTCAAGAACTTACCGCTCAATCCGCAGAATGGCGAGTCGTTTACTAAAAAGTTCATGGATAGGGTCGGCTCTTCGATAACGATTAGCGGCAGTGGTTCAATCTTGCCTTCCACACCGATCGTCTCGCCGATCGAGATGTCAGACATTCCCGAAATAACGACTATGTCGCCAGAATACGCTTCTTGCGAGTCCACCCTGTTTAAACCTTCATTTACAAATAGCTTTGCGATTTTCGCTTTTTTAAGCGTGCCGTCAGTTTTGGAAACAACTACCTGCTGGCCTGCTTTTACAACACCCTTATAGATTCTTCCGACTCCAAGTCGACCGATGTAGTCGTCATAGTCAAGTGAAGAGATCTGGATCTGAAGCGGCTCGGAATCAAGGTCCGGATACGCTTGGACATGCTCAGTGATCAGGTCGAACAGCGGCTCAAGGTTATCGCTCTCATCTTCAATTTCTCTTTTTGCGATACCTTCACGTGCGATACCGTAAACGATAGGGAAGTCAAGCTGCTCTTCAGTAGCTCCAAGATCTGCGAACAGATCGAAGGTAAGGTCTACTACTTCTTCGGCACGTTGGTCCTTCTTATCGATCTTGTTGATCATAAGAATCGGTTTTAATCCTTGCTCAAGCGCCTTTTTAAGTACAAAACGCGTTTGTGGCATTGGACCTTCACTAGAATCTACAAGTAAAATCGCAGTATCTACAGTTTTGATGATACGCTCAACTTCTGAAGAGAAGTCGGCATGGCCTGGAGTATCTACAATGTTGATTTTATAATCGTTATGTCTGATAGCACAGTTTTTTGCATATATCGTGATTCCACGTTCTCTTTCAAGATCGTTGGAGTCCATTACACACTCTACAACTTCCTCGTTGGCTCTAAATACGCCGGATTGAGCTAGTAATGCATCTACAAGGGTAGATTTACCCGCATCTACGTGGGCGATTACTGCTACATTGATAATTTTATTTTTCATAAAACGCTCTCTTTCTACAAACGTTAATCCGTTCATGCGGCCCAGGAATTTTCTGAGCCTAATCTAACCCATTATACGCCCCTTTTTGCTGTTTAACAATTTAAATAAACGTAACGGCTTGTGAAAACGTTCTCAACTTTTAAATCGTCTCTTTATTTTTCGTTGATTTCAATTTCAAACAGATCTAGGACCAGTTCTTTTCTTTGCGAGGAAATCTCTGGACCATCTATGGGATTATAAACACTTGGCGCAGGCAGCAGACCTACAAGAATCGCGGCCTGTTCTCTTGTAAGCTCTGCCGGAGTGATGTCAAAATAGGTCCTGCACGCCTGTGAAATGCCGTAAGCGTCCGATCCGTAGTAGATCACATTGATGTACATCTCAATGATCTGGTCCTTGGTAAACATCTGTTCGAGTCGGATCGCCGTCCAGAGTTCATAGACCTTTCTTTTGATATTCTGGTCCTGGGTGTAGAAGAGGTTCTTGGCAAGCTGCTGGGTGATCGTGCTTCCACCAGCCTCGAGCTCGCCGGCTTTGATGTTTCTGACCATGGCCTGGGCGATTGCGATGGGATCGAAGCCGAAATGGCTATTGAACCTTTGGTCCTCCATCATGACAAGCATCTGGATGAATTCACCTGAGACCTCATTAAGTCTTGCATATTCCTCTCTATCCTCAACTTGGGCGTAAAGCTCCGGTCCAAGCGTATAGCTGCTGTTTGACGGATCAAAGGTGACCACGCTGTAAGTGATGGCTAGGACTGCTATGATCATTATGATTGAAATAAATCGAATTATTCTTTTCATTATTCACCTCGAATTAAAAAGTAGCATATAAAAAAAGTAGCACTCGGCTACTTTCATTATACGCTAGGTTTCAAATAAATGTCTTCTTAAAAGATGTTTAAATTAATCTTACATCATTCAAGGTGTTCGTTCCAGCTGAACCGTAAAAGATAGGTCACGCTCATCGCTAGGCTCAGGGCGATCTCACCGACAACCGCCCAGATGCTTGTAATCTGCAGCGTGTCCATGCCGTACCTCATTCCCGATACGATTCCATTGAAGTGCCGTTTGAAGAGCTCATAATAGCTTTCGACGCTCAACAGGTTCTGAGGCAGGTAATTGGAACTGATACTGAGTTTTCCTAGACCATAAAGGATCAGCCTTGCCGTCACAAGCGAGCCCGCAATAAGTATCAGAAGAAACGTGATATCCTGCCAAATAGGTTTTACGATTTCAATAAAATCGGTATCGTTTCTTTTGGCCATATAGTGCTTGGCAATCCCTCTCCAAGTCTTCAACCCCAGTCTTATCCAAGTCGCCACCGCATACGCGAGAACTCCTAGGCCGATAATCCAGGCACTGTTTCCAAACACATCCATCTGCCACTTTACAAGATTCAGCTGGCTATATGCGATCATGTTCTGCGACAGGTCATAGGCGGCAAGATCGATATACTCTTCAGCATCCATTCCCTTTGGTGGAAGCATCAGGAAGTGCTTCATATCCCAGTAGCCTTCCTGTAGACTTTCGTCAAATCCGATATAGATGTCGTCGCTGTCATTCACCACGCCGACCACCTTATATTCCTTTCCTGCCATGACAAAGGTTCTTCCTATGCAGGTCAGTTGCGAATAATAGGCGTCGGCGATGTCCTCCCCAATGATGATGTTTTTAGATTCGTCGTCAAGGGTCCAGCTTCCGTAAAGAAGGTCGATGGTTTCAAACGTCCCCAAATAGCCCGACTGCATGTAAAGCGTTCCGCTTCCATGCCCGCGCTGGTAATTGACCATGACATCCACAACGCCCGATTTTTCGACAAACATATCCACGCGGGACAAGAGAATATCATCCACCGTGGCGATCAGCGTATTTTTGTTGTAATTTCCGCTCAGTCCTTGGTACCAGACCGCGTTATAGGCGATCAGGGTAAAGCTGAGAATCAATAAGAATAGTTTAGATTTCATGACTTACTCCTCAACTACAAGCACTCTCTGGTTATCTGTAATCCGGTAATTCAGATTTTTGACCACTTGCAGGTTTCTAAGTCTTGCAGCAGTTGAATTTACAGCGATATAGTAGTCATCCGACGCACCTACTGTGACCGGAATCTCCTTCACCACCTGCTCGGTTCCAAGTACTCCGTGCTTTTCTTCTACAACGTATACGAAGGTTCCACCGCCTTCGATATCATCAAAGCTTTGGCGGATAGCGCTTTTAGGAACAACATACTGTACAAGGGGGGTACGGGTGATCAGATCCCCTTTGATTTCGTCACCCATGTAGGGGATTCCGTTCTTATCCTTGAACTCCAATCTGACAAGTATCTTGTCTCCGACAGGTATGTAGCTTTTATAGATGACCTGAACTTTGTTCCATTCTTCTTCAGGAGCGTTGTCCTGAGCGAAATAGAAGGTACGGTACATGCCCAGGTCGTCGGCAAGCTCCTGTGAAACCAGAAGATTGAAATAGACGTCCTGATAGCTGTTTACAAGGGCGACCTCCATGATAGGCTGGGATCCGTCGATAATGTCTCCTGGAGGAGCCTGCGACAAGATAACGCCGTTATAGGGCGAATAGAAGACACCTTGCTCATCGACGTTGTCGATGTACTCGAGCAGCACCTGCTCTTGTCCCAAGGAAGCCTCAGCGGCCTCTATTTGGGTTTTCAGCCCTCTGATTTCAGATACGAGCTGGGTGCTTTCCATCTCAAGGGAGGTCAGTTGGTCCTTGAGCGCCTGATGGCTTTTTTGGTGGCCGTCATACTCGGATTTTGAAATCGCATTCTGCTCGAAGAGGATCTTATATTGCAAAAGCATATTTTGTGAATCTTCAATCTCAGACTTTGTCAAAGCCTGCTTTTCCCTGTTGCCTGCAAGTCGTTCGCTTGCGATAGCGCTCTGGGCGTTTAGCGATTGTAGCTGGTCCTTGACCGGCTGGATGATCGCACTGATGTCCTCTATCCCAAAGTTCGGATCGATCTTAAAAAGAGGCATCCCTATTTTAATATACTGTCCCGTCAAGTATTCGAACTTTTCGACGATGACATCCCTGCCGAGTTTTATGGTCTCGATCTTCTTCGCTTCAGCAGATCCTACGACGGCTCTCCTACTATAGATACGGGCTCCCTCGACGACTTCCTCAAGGTATACCTTAGGTATGAAATAATTGATAAGCGCCTGATTGAAGACCCCTATCATGAATACGACCACCAAAAATCCGATGATGATGTTCTTGAGTATTTTATAGATCCATAAATCCTTCATACGATTCTTCCCCCAATGCTAAATCCATCTTCTAGATATTTTTCGAACTTATTGAACAAATAGAGCACCGGTACGACAAACAGTACCGCCCCGGCATAGAACACTTCCTTGTCGCTGTAGTAGATGCTTTCTAAAAACACCGATAGCGGCATCTTATCCGCCGATTCGATAAAGACGATCGCCTGCTCGATCACATTCCAGCTGTCGATGAAGATCAGTATGAGCAGCGTGATGACAGCGGGTCTTATCGTCGGTAGAATGATCTGGTAGAATATCTTGAACTCGCTCGCTCCGTCGATTCTCGCAGCTTCTATCAGGGCATCGGGTATGTCCATGATGAACTGCCTTAAAAGGAAGACGCCAAGTGACGAGAAGACTCCCGGCAGGATGATCGCCAGATGGGTGTCGAGCAGCTGAAAACTAAGCAAAGCCTCTATTTTTTTCATCATCAGGTAGTTGGGAACAAAGGTGACCTGAAAGGGTAGTATCAGCATCATAAGATAGATGGCGAACAGGGTGTTTCTGCCTACGAACTTAAGCTTTGCAAAGGCGTATGCCGCTGTCACACTAATGAGGAGCTGTAGTCCGATGATGGTCCCTGTGATTTTCACCGAATTGAAGAAAAACTTGAAGTACTGACTCTTGTACATGGCGATACGGTAGTACTGCTGCAGATCAAAACTTTCGGGTATGAAGGACAAGGTCTCCGAATTGATCTGCGAGGCTCCCATGAAGCTGTTTAACAGTAGGTGGACAAGAGGAACCATGAATAGGATTCCTAGGAGCCCGAGCACCCATGTTGCAATTTTTTTACTCAATCCCTACTCACCTTCCTTAGATACCTTCTCTCAATCGTCAAGAACAGCAGCACTCCTGCGAACAGAAAGCATGTGAAGACGACTGCCGCAGCGGATAATTGCTCCACCTGCAGATCCCTGAATTTATTGTTCATGAAGTTTTGAACCATGTAGATCGCCTGATTCGGATAGTTCCCTTGTAAGAGGTAGATGTCCTTAAAGACTTTAAAGGAATTGACGATCGAAACGATGACGACAAAGAAGGTGGACGGAATGGTCATAGGCCATACCACGTGATAGATGGTCTGCATAAAATTCGCTCCATCCACTTTCGCATAGTCCATGATGTCCCTGTGCATCGATCCGAATGTCGCAAGATAGATGATCAGGTTGTAGCCGAGGTTCTTCCAGATGAAGATCAGGATCAGCGCGATCATGACCTGCTCCGATTCGAGCATATCCGTAAAGAAGGACCTGTAAAATCCGATGACCGCACCCGAAGGGATGAAGATCGGAAGTATGAAGGCAAGTTTTATCCACCGCGGAACCTTCAGCTCATACAAGAGGAAACCGATGACAAATGAAAACATGACAATCAGCGGTATCGCGACAAGCATGAAGATCGCGTTGTTTTTCAGCGCCAGCTGAAAAGGTATGTTGTTGAAAATCTTTATGTAATTTGTAAAGCCTGCAAAACTGCTATCGAAAAAGCCTTTTCTAAAGGAGTAGAGTACCATGCTGAAAAACGGGATCACAAAGAAGATTGCGAAGCCGATCAGATGCACGCTCATAAAGGTATAGGCCGACAGCGAGGATTTCAGTCGTTTTATCATCATCAAAGCCCCCCACTATTCTACTTGTCTAAATTCATAGGTATTGATCATCTCGTACAGTTTTCGTTTCAACTCCGTGCGTTTGATGTCGTCCATCAGGAGGTAGCGCCTGATCAGATCCGTCACCCCCTGATCGAATTCATTGATCAGGGCCACGTCTTCTGTGGTGATATGGGGAATTTTCCTCGTCCCGATAAGCTTATAAAAATCCTTCCACTGGGTCATCGCCTGATAAGAGGTGTGGGCTATCTTTTCCTCGGCCTCTACCACTGGTACGGCGTTTGTGGTCACGATGCCGCTATAGGCTCCGTAGTACAGGTAATGGCTCAACTGAGGAGCCGGTCTGATCAGATAGTCTAAAAACTCGTATGCAGCCTCCAGGTCACCGCCGTCCTTGTTGACCATGAATCCCACAGACCTGATGGCCCTGGGGTTGTTTCTATAATAGGTGCTTCCGCCATCATAATACTCGATCGCCAGATGTTTTGGCTGCGTCAGGTTGGCTTTTCTGATAAAATCCATGGGATAGCTGTTTTTCATTTTTCCGTATTCGATTCCGCTCCTGAAGTACCTATTGGCATATCGTTTATAATAATCGACCAGTTCTTCATAGAGCATGCCCTGTTCGACTATCATCATCTCGTCCTCGAACACCGCCTTTAGACGGTCGACGGTATCCATGATCTCGTCGATGGGCGTCTCCACCTTCATAAAGTCCTCACTCATCATTCCGATGGGATTGATGATTCCTTCAAAGATGATCCTGTCGGTCATCCAGTCGTAGTATTTCTTGTCCTTTTCAAACCAGTCCATGAGCATGGTCACTTCCTGGTCGATCGTCACCTCGTTTTCATTGAACTTGAAACCGTACTCGGATGCCACCGCATCGGTGTAACCGGGCACCAAGGAGTCGATTCCCACAGGCAGGTAGTACTCGTAATCAAGCCCGCTGAAGAGATACTTGTAGTTTTTCAGCTTGTCCGCTATAGGGAGCGCTTTTCCGCTTTTGATAAGCTCGTCCGCATAGCTCTTGACGAATGCGCCCTCGTCGCTCCAGTTGCTGATGAAAAACAGCTCGGGCTGGTCGTCGCCAAGCAGGTTGCTGTTGCGCTGTGAGATATAGGTGCTTTCATCTGTCGTGTCTATGTATCTGATTTCAATCTCAAAATCCGGCTCCATCGCAAGCTCGAAGCTGTGTACGTATTCGACGATGTTTTCAAGGCCTGAATCCCTTTTTTGACTTTCAAATAAGAAATCGGTGTTCAGATAAGGCATCAGAATGACAAGTTTTCGGTTGGGTTCGTTTTTTTGAGTCTTCTGCCCCATCGAAGTGCCTATGATCATAACCAGTAAGACCATCCCCACCAGCGCTATCATCGCAATTCGCTTTTTCTTTGCTATGTTCATGTAAAACTCCTATTCCATTAGCTGAAACATATAGACGCTCTTCAGTTTTTTCAGTTTTGTCTCAAGGGCGTTTTCAGTCAGCTCGTCGCTAAGCAGATAGTGCCTCACAAGGTCATATAACTCATTTGAAAAACTGCTGATGATGTCGTAATTCTGCTGCACATGAATAAGCTCTCCACTATTTAGCCTGCTGTAGAAGAGGTCCCTGAGCTCCTGCGCCCTGGGGTCAAGGCTCATGTTTTTACGTTCAGCGGTCTTGAGCGCCTCGGTGTCGCTTCTGTTGACCATTCCGCTGTAATTACCCAGATACTGAACATTGCTCAGCTGCTTCTTGAAGCTGATGCAGTAATCTAAAAAGTCATATGCGGCCTCGATGTCGCCAGATTGCTGGTTGGCGATGAAACCGATGGACCTGTAGCTGCTGCGCGACATGATGTATCTGAACCTTCTGGATCTGTAGACCATATCTCCTATCTGATTGGGATTTGCAAAATTCGCATTGGTCTGTCCATATACGGGGTAATACCCGCCTTCTGTCATACGGCTGTATATCTCATCCCGCTTCTTTTCTGTCGGGTTGTCAAGCGCTGAGAGCTGTTCTTCATAGCTGGTCTTCCTTTCAAGCCTGATCTGGTTCGAGGCGATCTTGAGCTTGAGGTCCAAAAGATCCTCCATGATCTCTTGGGTGTCGATGTCTACAAGACCCGTCTTACTGTCGATGAAGTGGTCGATTCCAAAGTACAATCTCCAGAGCGTGCTGTAACTCATAAAATCCAGCTCGGGCTGTTTGACTTCTACAAACCTGTCGAAGATCTCCTTTAACTTATGGCTGTCATAAGAAAGCACGGTTTCGTCGATACCAAGCGATATCAGGGCGTCCCTGTCGTATATTCCCTGTTCGGAATGAATGCCCACAGGCAGATAGGTAGAAAACTTCAATCCCTCTTCAAGCTGGTCGTAGTTTTCAAGTTTGTCTGATAGATCCACCCCTATGCCGCTGTCCAGTAGGGCGCCCAGATCGGATTTGATCTGAATGTCGTTTATGTACGCATCGCTGATGAAAAACAGTTCAGGCGGATTATCGCTCATCAGCATGGAATTGCGCTCTGTGATATATTGGTTGTAGTCTGTCGTATCTATGTATTTGATCTTGATTTTCACATCTTTGTCGTTTCCGATCCTGTAGTCGTTTACAAAAGCCTCGAGATTCTCAAAACCGATCATGGCCTCATCCGTACTCAGCAGCGGCCATTTGCTGCTATAGGGCATCACAATCGTGATGATGCCGTCGCCTTCAGTCGCTTTAGCCGCAGGTTTGTCGAGTGTGGAGACAAGTATCATGCATAGGATCAGTACGACTCCTATGATAAACAGACCCGTCTGATTTCCTTTTATCTGTATCGATTTCATATTGCCCCCTTGTATAATGAACTATCCTTAACAGTTTGCCATAAAGTCGTGACAATTTGTTCAAATGTAAGCAAACTGTAACCAAATAACTCATTATTCTGAAAACAGCATGCTCCCTTAATGCTTGCAATCACTCTGTTGTCTATTTTATTAATTTTTTGTAGCAATTAAAATAAGCAATGCCTTTCTCTAAAAGAAAGGCATTGCTTATTTATTGGAGAGCCGGCGCTCGTCTATGTCCTGTCGCTTTTTCGTAGCCCGCCCCAAGACTGATCAGCAGATCCTCTTCGTAGCGACCTGCGAAAATGGTGATCCCTACAGGTTCTCCGCTATCCCTATAACCGGCTGGCACAGTGATCGCAGGGTAACCGCAGGTCGCGTAGGCTATGGTGGAATAGTTGCTGATGCTGAGTACCGCATCCACCTTTTCCTTGACCTTGTCGATGGCATCCTCTGCTATCTTCACATTTTCATCCACAAGCTCTTCATAGGCTTTGGGACTCATACGCTCGTCGATACTCTTATCGATGATGGACTGCCCGAAAGCCGCTCTATTTTCAAGATCCTTTAGGTTCGAGTCCCTTATCGCTTCAAGCGTCAAGCCGGTATCCACCTCAGGGTTCGCAAGATACGCGTTGACATCCCTATGAAACTCATAAAGCAGCACATCAAGCATATTGGTTGCGAATACCTTCTCTTCGAGTTCCACTTCAACAACTTCAGCACCCAGGTCTTCAAACACCTTACAGGCTGCTAAGATCACCTGCTCGTCATTGTCCCGGTATTCTTCTTTGACTGACTGGTTGCTTAGAATCCCGATTCTAAGTCCTTTTATATCACGGTCAAGCGCTCCGACATAATCCTTCACGACAGCGTGTTCTGTTGCGCGGTCGTGTTGGCACCCCCCCGCGATAGAGGATAGGACTAGGGCCGCATCCTTAACGCACGTAGCCATGGGGCCCGCCGTATCCTGTGTTTCTGAGATTGGAACAATAAGGTCCCTGCTCACTAGACCCACGGTGGGTTTTATCGTCACGACAGCGTTCTGACTTGCCGGATAGACAAGCGAACCTGCAGTCTCCGATCCGATGCTCACAGGTATCAGCCCCGCGGCAACAGCCACAGCAGACCCCGCACTGGATCCGCCCACATCGAATCTTCCGTAGGGATTGACCGTCTGGCCCCCTAGGGCCGAGTAGCCGTTAGACGAGTTGAACGTCATGAAATTCGCCCACTCGCTTAGGTTGGTCTTTCCTACGATAATCGCTCCCGCCTCTTTAAGCTTTTCAGCCACAGTGGACGCCCTTAGGGTTGTCACGTCCCTAAGCATGTCGCTCCCCGCCGTATTGGGATGACCCTCTGTGGCGATGTTGTCCTTTAAGAGGATGGGTATGCCAAAAAGAGGCAGCTCCGGATCAAACTCCTTAGACTCAAGTTCAATCGCCTGATCGATCGCCTCTTCAAAAACCTGAGTGACGCTGCTTAACACATTCTCGTACACGTAGATTCGTTTGATGTAATAGAGGACCACTTCGACAGGAAGGGCGATCTTTTCCTTGTACAGCTTATGTATGCTTGTTATGTCCGCATCCCAAAGATGCTCGTCGAGCTCCAGGTACCTTGAAAGCGGAAGTTCCCTATCCACCCTCCTGAGTACCGACTTACCTAGCGCCATACGACAATCCGTCTGTTTTTTTGTCTCATACTGATGCTTGATCTGTTCTTCCAACCAAGTTGAGTGATTGGACATATCCACTTGTGCCATATCATACCTCCGTCTGATTATCTGGTACTATTTATTTCTTGTCTATTTGATTATTCCAAAATCAAATCCATGATTTTATGCTATCCTAAAAAGTATATAAAGTACATAAGGGAGGAATATCATGAGCTACAGAATTCAACCGATCACTAAGGATAACTTGAAAGAGTACACTCGCATTCAACAGCGTGCGTACGCAGGTGTTTTTTCAGGAACACCTGAAGAATTTGAGAAGCTGATCAAAGTCTATGCGGGACTACTGCTCGGCGATGACTGTTTCCTATTTGGCGTCTATCATAAGGATACCATGATTGGATGCTACATGACTTATGATTTTACACTCAATTTTCACGGAAATCCTGTCAGAGCCAGCGGCATCGGTTCTGTAGCAGTGGACCTGATACATAAGAAAGAAGGAGTCGCGAAATTCCTAATCAAGGAATGGCTTTCGGGCAGTTTGGAGGAAGGCAATCTCTTTTGCACCCTCTACCCCTTCAACGCAAGGTTTTATAAAAACTTCGGTTTCGGATACGGAAGCCCGCTCGATGTCTACCAGATTCCGCCCACCCATTTCAAAGACCGCGGAGACAAGTCCCTTTTGTCATGGGGAAGTCTCGACTCACTCGAAGGAATCATCGAATGCTACCAGAGCTATCATGTCGACACGCACGGCATGAAGTCTCGTACCTTCAGCGACCTAGACAGGATCACAAGGCAGAAACACTTAAAACTCATCGAAGTCAAGCAAGAAGGAACTGTCACAGGCTACATGCTGTTCGAGCAAAAAGGCACCAATCCCGACAACTTTTTAAATCAGAAGCTGATCGTTTCAGAGATGATCACCACGACGCCCGAATCAAGGATGGCGCTTTCGAGTTTCCTTCACTCCCAGGCGGACCAGATCGACTATGTCGAGCTTCATACATTCGATCCCTACTACTATCATATGCTCGACGACCTGACTTTTAAATCAGACCCGAGAGTCATGCAGCTGATCAGCCACAAGACCGCAAACCACGCCGTCGGAATCATGTGGCATGCCCTTGATCCCCGTGAGCTGATGAACCTTGTTTCTGACAGGACAGACAAGGGCCTCGACTTTTTCATCAAGGACGAACGCACAGGTCTGATCGACGCGGTTTCAATCAACACCCATGTACCGGAAAGGATCGAACTCAACATGACCCGCAGCACCTTCTCAAGCTGGATCATAGGCTCGCTTCCACTAAACAGCGCCTACCAGTTAGGCGAACTAAAAACCAATCAGCATCATACCTTAAAATCCCTGGACAAGGACTTCGACTTCGAGTCCCCCATCTGCCACACCCGCTTCTAACGACCCCACCTCGCGTAGTCGCTGGCCTTGTGCCAGCCCTCTTATGCACTCAAACACGGGTAGACATAAAGCCTACCCCTACAAATCAAAAAAGACGCACCACCGGCGCGTCTTTCACTAATTCATCTGTCTAGCCATCTTAAGAATCTTCTGGTCCCATACAAGGGCCACCACTACCACTGCAGCTCCTATGCTCTTGACCCATGAGAACTGGCCGAAGATCAGGTAGTCGATCACAAGTGCTGTGATCATCTGCGAGGTGACGATCAGGGTTGTCGAGTGCAGCACCGGGAGTCTGCTGAGTGTCGCGTTTGAGATGATCATGGCGACCAGGCCGAACACGCCTGCAAGGAAGAAGTACCACGGAATTTCTGAAAGCCTTGTGAGTCCGTCGAGTTTTCCGACAAATATCAGGGCGAGCACAAGGGCTGTGATCGAACCCATGATGTAGTTGATCACCGATCCGGGTAAGAGCCCCATTTCCTTGGCGGCCGTATGGTTGATGTACTTTGAGGTGACAATGATCAGTCCACCTAAAAACGCAAGTCCTATCGCTAACATGGTATCACCACCCTTTCCACTGCGCGAGCAGCATGATCCCGACTCCGGCCATCAAAAGGCTCAGCGAAGCCGCTCTTTTCTTATTGAAAGGAACCTTCTTCAAATGTCCGATTCCAACCGCGTCCACACCCGCAGAACCCACGATCTGTGCGACCGTCGACAGCGTCACCGCAAGCGTCACACCGATCGCTCCCACGACGTAAGCGTCGATCGCTGTGAGACAGGCTCCAAGGATACCCGTCAGGTAAAACCATTTTGGTATGCCGAAAAATCTGATTTTTTCCTTTTTAAAGGCCATCACAACCATCAGAATCACAAGCCCGATGACATGAACAATAAAACTGACTTCAAAAGCGGACAGATATCCGCCGAGAGCGCCGTTGAATGCAATCATCAGCGCGATAAAGATACCGATCAAGGTTACTAATCCATATAACATGTCCTACACATCCTTATATGCCCTAAGCGCTTTAAAATCAAGCACCTTAAGCTTTCCATCACTATAAGTTATCAACTTCTTTTCAACACAAGTGTTGATTGTCCTATTGAGGTGTCTCACGGTCGTCGCTAGTCTTTGAGCCATGATCTGCTTGTCAAAGACAAGCGTATCCGACTTTTTTAAGTCGCATTCCGAAATGACCTGACTGATAAATCGGTATTTCAGGGGGTACAGCATGGACTTGGATTGCTCGTCGATCTGCCTGTAGGCGATGTCCGAGATCCGTGTAAGCATGTCCAGGGCAAAGTCGTGGTCAAGCTTAAGCCAGCGCATAAAGGCGTCCCTATACACGATCATCACCTTGACTTTGGTGTAAGCCTCGACAGTGCACGCGTTGTTCAGATTTTTGAACAGTTCGATCATGCCGAACGCTTCTGGCGCCGCAACGATGTTTTGTATATGCACCTGTCCGTTCAGGCTTGTAATGTACATCTTTGTCTGTCCGGAGATCAAAAAGCAGACCTTGTCGCCCTTGTCGCCTTCTGACAGAATCAAATCACCTGGTTCATAAACACTAATCAGTATTTCATTCTCAAGTTCTTTTGGAATACGCGATTGCCAATCGATCATGTGCCACCTCGTAACTATAGTTTAGGATGTTTTACAAAACTTATCTAGGACATATGTCCTCAATGTCAAGTATAGCAGAAAAGCGCCTTTAAGGCATAGAAGCTTGACCTTATAAACTTTTTTTAGCACTCTCTTTGAGAGAGTGCTAAAAAAATATTGACAAAATAATACTTCTTTACTACACTAGTAGACAAAGGGCACCGCCCATCCAGAACTATTTACGAAAGGAAGTTGACTTATGTCTCAAGTAAAAGGTAATTTATCCATTCACAGCGAAAACATTTTTCCGATCATTAAAAAATGGCTGTACTCAGACCACGATATCTTCATGCGCGAACTCGTATCCAATGCGAGCGACGCCATTACAAAGGTTAAACGACTCGCTTCACTCGGTGAAGCCGACCTAAAAGGTGACGACGACTTCAAGATCACCGTCACATACAACGACAAGGAAAAGACAATCGTCATCAACGACAACGGTATCGGTATGACCGCTGACGAGATTCAAAAGTACATCAACCAGATCGCCTTCTCAGGTGCTGAGGAGTTTGTCGAAAAGTTCAAGGACAAGGCAGATCAGGATCAGATCATCGGTCACTTCGGACTTGGCTTCTATTCCTCGTTCATGGTGGCGCACACGGTTACAATCGATACGCTCTCTTATGTTGACGGTTCAGAGCCTGCTTTTTGGACTTGTGACGGCGGCATCGAGTTCTCCATTTCAGAGGGAACACGTACGACACGCGGTACGACGATCACGCTTCATTTAGGCGAGGACGGCAACGACTTTAAAAACGAATATAAAGTAAAGTCGACACTTGAAAAATACTGTGGATTCATGCCTTACCCGATCTTCTTCGAAGCAGAAGGTCAAGAAGCGCCTCAAGCACCTGCAGGGGAAAACGACGAAGCTTCATCAGACGAGCCCGTGGTCATCGAACCGATCAATGAGACGACTCCCCTGTATGTCCGTCAACCTTCAAGTGTGACAGACGAGGAATACAAAGAGTTTTACAGAAAGACCTTCATGGATTTCAAGGAACCGCTGTTCTGGATCCACCTCAACATGGACTACCCCTTCAACTTAAAGGGTATCCTCTACTTCCCTAAAATCAATTCCGAATTCGAGGGGATGGAAGGCCAGATCAAACTTTACAATTCACAGGTTTACGTGGCGGACAACATAAAAGAAGTCATCCCCGAGTTCCTGCTTCTGCTAAAGGGCGTCATCGACTGTCCTGACCTGCCGCTCAATGTTTCGAGAAGTTTCCTGCAAAACGATGGTTTTGTGAAGAAAATCTCCGATTACATCACTAAAAAGGTAGGCGACAAGCTCAACGGCCTCTACAAGACAGACCGTGAGAACTACGAGAAGTTCTGGACAGACATCAATCCGTTTGTAAAATTCGGCGCGCTTAAGGACGACAAATTCTACGACAGGGTCAAGGACAGCATCCTTTACAATTCTACAGAACAAAAGTTTGTGACGCTGCCTGAGTACAGAGAAGCGATGAAAGAACACTTTGAAAACGACGTATACTACGTGACAGACCCTGTACAGCAGGCCCAGTACGTGAAAATGCTTCAAGAACATGGTATCGAAGCCCTTGAGATGCCAGAACGTATCGACCAGGCCTTTATCAACTTCATCGAATCAAAGACAGAAGGTGTGAGCTTCAAACGGGTGGATGACGATTTATCCGAGCTTCTGACCGAAAACGAGGAACACGTGGATGAGGACGCTCAAAAATCGATGATCGAGACGCTTTCCGGACTCTTTAAGAAAGTCTTGAACAAAGAAAACGTCAAAATTGAGCTAAAGGCGCTTAAGACTAAGGATGTAGCAAGTATGATCACCCTTTCAGAGGGCAGCAGAAGAATGCAGGACATGATGAAGATGTACAACATGGGCGGTATGGGCATGAATCTTCCAAACGAAGAGACTCTCGTGTTGAACAAAAACCATAAGCTTGTCAAATACACGCTTGAGCATATGTATGATTCGAACGACACTGCAGAGCTGGTCGCCCATCAGCTTTACGACCTGGCGGTACTAAGCCACAAACCGCTAAGCCCTGATCAGATGAGCGAATTCATCAAACGAAGCAACGAAATCATGGAAAAACTGATCTAAGCACTGAAGGACCCTTAAACGGGTCCTTTTTGATTATTTCAAAACCACACTAAGGTTTTTGTTATGCAATACTTTGTAACTCATATCGGTTCGAGTAAGTTTCGCTGTTTTACTATCCAGCACCTATTCTTAAGGCGCTGCGCTTCAAAATCAAGGCAAACATTACTCACTTAACCAGGCATTTCTTGAATTTAGAGCGAAGCGCCTTAAAAAAACATGTCAAATGAAAATTATCACTTTGCATAAAACGAAGGGTCAACATGTAATAGAGAGTTGTATCCGATAAATCCTTAGTGTGGTTTTGAAATAGTCTTTTGTTCTTAGATTAATTTATTCACTGCTATCCTCTAGGTCTTTTTTTTTGATATGATGGTACTACAAATAGACTAAGGGGGACACTATGAAAAGACCGCTTATCATCCTATCTTTTGACGGTATGGATACGAAAGACATCGCTTTTTTAAAAACGCAGCCTGGCTTCAGACGATTTTTAGCGGAAGCATCGGGTTCTGACCAGGTGAAAAGCATTTATCCATCAGTCACCTACGCGGCACATGCGAGTATCATCACAGGCTGTCTTCCAAGCAGACACGGTATCGTAGACAACACCAAAGTTCAGCCAAAACGATTTAAAGATCCCGATTGGTACTGGTACCAGAAGGATATCAAAGTACCAACCCTTTACGACCTTGCAATCGCAAAGGGCTATAGCGTCGCTGCCCTGCTTTGGCCGACGACAGGAAGGTCCAAGATCGATTTCAACATGCCAGAAATCTTCAGCAACCGCAAATGGACTTCCCAGCTGATGGTTTCTTTGTATGCGGGTACGCCTGGCTTTCAGATGAAGATGGTGAAAAAGCACTTCGCCCTGCGAAAAGGGAAATCCCAACCGCATCTTGACCACTTCACAACGGCAGTGACGCTCGATACCATACACGACCACCAGCCTGACATGATGCTTGTGCACCTGACAGACCTCGACAGCATCAGGCATCATCACGGACACGACAGCGAAGAGGCAAAAGATGCCCTGCTACGTCACGACCATAGGCTAAGCGAGATCCTCGATGCCATTTCGGCTTACGAAAAATACAACGACTGCTACATGGTGGTCCTGGGAGATCACGGCTCGATAGATGTCAGCCACGGCATCAGTATGAACAGCTGGTTGAAGCAAATCGGATTCTTGACTTATGATCCAGTCGGTTCAAAGGCTGTAAATCCGTTTACAAACGTTGACGCCTTCGCTAAGTCCTGTGACGGCTCCTCTTATCTCTACCTGTTCGATCCAGACAGGGCCCACGAACTCGAGTCACAGGTAAGCAAGCTCTTAATAGAACATCCAGGCCTCTTCACCATACATACCCAGCCGGTCATCACCGATCTGGGCGCGGACCCTCAAGCCTTCATGATGCTTGAAGCGATCGCTCCCTATCATTTTGTCGATGACTTCATTGAACCCTTCATAGGACCGATCGATCAGATTCCCTATTATGCAGGTAGGAAAAACACCGCAGTACACGGATTTTCTCCTGAGCTTACAGACTATAAGACTTGTTTTTATGTTAAAGGACCCGGCATTGTCCCAGGGATCGATTTGGGCGTCATGTCTCTTATCGACATCGCACCGACGCTCGCCCAGCTGCTGGATTTTGACCTAGCGGATGTAGACGGGCATACCAAGCACCAGCTGCTTTTACAGGAGGAACCACATGAAACTAACTAAACTCGAAAAGAGTTGGGCGCTGTACGACTGGGCCAATTCGGCCTACACGATGACAGTCACAACCGCCGTCTTTCCACTTTACTTTAAAGCGGCAGTAGCCGACATGGGTGTCACAGCAGCCGAATCGACCGCATACTGGGGATTCGCAAACAGCTTCACCTCGCTGCTTATCGCACTTCTGGCACCAATTTTAGGTACTATCGCTGACTACTACGGATATAAGAAA
The DNA here is from genome assembly GCF_004125825.1 of Fusibacter sp. A1. NCBI lineage: Bacteria > Bacillati > Bacillota > Clostridia > Eubacteriales > Fusibacteraceae > Fusibacter > Fusibacter sp. A1. The sequence continues at coordinate 87,219 of NZ_QQWI01000013.1, forward strand.
CGGTTCTTCATGATGTTCTTAGCGACAGGACTCACAGCCTGTTTCATTTTGGGACTCATCCCAGAGACCCAGTGGCCGATCATGCTGATCGTCTACATGATCACCGCGATCGGATTCTCGGGCGGTAATATCTTTTATGATGCGTTTCTTGTGGATGTCACGACAGACGAGAGGATGGACAGGGTCTCCACCACAGGATACGCGCTCGGCTACATCGGCAGCACCATTCCCTTCATCCTCGCAATGGCCATCATCCTACTTTCTCAGCAAGGCATTCTTCCTTTTGGAGGATATACGACACCAAAAATCGCATTTGCAATCACGGCTGTCTGGTGGCTGGCCTTTAGTTTGCCCATGGCCAAAAACGTGAAACAGGTTTATGGCATACCTAGGGAATCCCATATTATCAAGAACAGCTTCAAACGACTCGGCAGGACCTTTATCAACATCAAAGCCTATAAGCCGGCCTTTCTGTTCCTATTGGCCTACTTCTTTTATATCGACGGTGTGGATACGATCATCAAGATGGCCACATCCTATGGTTCCGACCTAGGCGTCAGCTCCAACAATCTGCTGATCATACTCCTTGCAACCCAGTTTGTGGCATTCCCGTCGGCACTCATGTTCGGTCGACTTGCTGACAGGTTTAAAGGAAAAACCATGCTTTATGTGGCAATCACGGCCTATACAGGCATTTGCATCTACGCCTACTTCATGAAGACGACCCTGGACTTCTGGATGCTCGCAATGGCTGTCGGACTCTTCCAAGGCGGAATTCAGGCCCTAAGCAGGTCCTACTTCGCGAAGCTCATTCCAAAAGAGAACGCCAACGAATTCTTCGGATTCTACAACATCTTCGGCAAATTCGCCGCGATCATGGGTCCCGCCCTAATCGCTGTCGTCACGCTGATCACGGGCAAATCCAACTACGGCGTGGTCAGCCTGATCATCCTATTCATCATAGGTGGCGCCATACTGACCCAGGTAAAACCCGAAAAGATTTAGAGACTTATTTGTAAAACCACACTAAGGTTATTTTTGATACAACTCTTTTTTTACACGATTCTTGATGATTTGATACCAATGCTAAATTTTCATCTGAACATGTACTTTAAGGCGCTTCGCTTCAAATGCAAGAAATGATTGGTTATGTGAGTAATGTTTGCCTTGCTTCTGAAGCGAAGCGCCTTAAAAATAAGGTCAAACGATTAAAAGTGAATGATTACTGAGATGTAGATTAGATCAATAAAGGTTTGCATGTACATTCCCCTTAGTGTGGTTTTAAATATTGTCCTCTCTTCACCCCTCCACTACGAAAAAAAAAGCCTTTCGGCTTCTTTTAGTTTATACTTTATTGTTAGAACCACCTGGTTTCTGATTCTTCTTAGCACTGCTACCGTGACCTAATTTTTTTGCAGGTACGTGGCTCGTCTTTGTCGCGTTAGCGGCTTTTTTCTTTTCGAGCAATTTCTTCATCATTTCCATTGTTTTTTCAGACATATGCGTTCTCCCTTCGCGCGCCTTACAGCACGCTTTTTTTTAGTACTACTTATTATACACCCAATTTCTGATTTGTCATACTTAAAATCATACCCTAGAGTGCGATAAGTTATCTATAATTGAACTTTACAACTATTCCACAACTTCCACCGAAGACCCGTCTTGTACCCTATCCGATCCTTTTACGACCCACATTCTGCCTGTGGGTAAACCGATCACTTCGACGAACTCATCCACAACTTTGCCCAAAGTGATGTCCACCCTGTTGGCAACCTTATTTTCGATGTAGTAGATATAGGTATCCTCACCGACTCTTTTCACCGATTTTAGGGGCAGCACATCTGCTATTCTGGTGCTTGTGTCAAATACGACTTCGGCATACTCTCCGTCGTAGATCTCGTAGGCAGCACCCACGATGGACAACTCGATCCTATACATATTGGTTTGAGGGTCTTTTACCCTATCTGTCGTCTTCACCTGCGCATCGACAGCGTGTTCCTTCTTTCCATCAAGCCAGACTGCGATCGCTTCAATCCCGTCAAGCATCCTGAGCTGATCCGCGGTGAGGTAGCTTGCTACGATATATTGACTGTCGTCCACTACATTGATCCTATCCTGCAAGTTTATGCTCTCACCTGCATTGAATGTGATTTCCGAGATGACGCCACCGCTTGGGCTGATGACGATTCTTTCATCAAGCGTCTCTTTTAGCGTATCCACTTGATTGAGATAGGCGGTCACGGCATCGTCAAGCTGCACACCGATATCTCTGATCTGACTGTCCAGTGCGTCAAGCTCTGACTTTGAAGCCGCGCCCTGGTCATATAGCAGTTTGACTTTCTCTCTTTGCTCCTTCGTATCCGAGAGCTGATTCGTCAGCGAGTTTTTAACCGTCCTTAGACTTGACTCCTTAAGCTTCAGATTGTTTTCAGCCGTAGCGGAGTCCAGCATGTAAAGGATCTCTCCCTTTACGACCCTGTCTCCAGGTTTGACAAGAAGTTCTTTGATTACACCTGAGCTAATCGGGAACACATCGTAGCTTGCGACGGGTTCGACAACTCCGGGGCTTCTGAAGGTATCTGTGATGCTCCTCTGCTGCGAGCCGGTGACGGTGACAGGTAGTCCGTACTCCTTAAGGACATCGGTATCATCCGCCCTGCTGCAGGCGATAAATACGGCGCTCAAACCGAGTATCAGTAGTAAAACCATCGCTTTTTTCATTTATGCCACTCCCTTTTCAGATTGTTTGGATTTTTCCTTAGACTTTTCAATCAGATGATAGACGATCGGAATCAAGATAAGTGTCATGACCGTAGTGATTAGAAGACCGAATACCAACGAATAGCTGAATTGAGCATAATAGACCTCCCTAAAGCTAAGCGGCAGCACTCCTCCGATCGTCGTCATCGTAGTTGCAAGTACCGGGTTGAACCTCGTCTTGCCCGCTTCGATGATCGAGGGGATAAGCGCTTTTCCCTCGTTTCTCAACTGATTCATAAAATCGATAAGCACGATCGCATCGTTGACGGCGATTCCGACTAGTGAGACCAGTCCGAAAAACGCATAGAAACCGAACTCGTTTCCTGTGACGACCAACCCAAAGAATACTCCGACAAGCGCCATTGGAACAGTTGTCAGTATGGCAAAGGGTTGTGCGATCGATTTGAACTGCACCGCTAAGATCAGAAACACAAGCAGCACCGCCGCAATCATCGATCTGAACAGATTAAGGAAACTATCTTGAATGCCCTCAGCGTCACCTGATAGTTTTAAATCGACTCCAAAGGGTTTCTCTATATTCTCTATTGATTTCATAAACTCATCTGTGATATCTCCTGCATTATAGCCCTCCAGCACATCCGCATCGAGTACGATGACACGTACAGTATTGTCATGTCTGATAGAGGACAGCCCTTGGGTGTAGTTGAAGTCCGCCACAAGTGACAAGGGAATGCTAGCACCCTGCGGGGTCCTGATCATCAGACCTTGAAGTTTCTGAGAGCCTTCTAGCTCTGAATCCCGGGAAACGATCCTGACATCGATCAGTTCCTGGCCCGATTTAAGCGTGGTGGCGATAGTCCCATCCAAACTGTTTCTGACTTGTGATGCGACAGCTGAGACGCTTAGACCGTATTGCACAGCCTTTGGTGCGTTGACGACGATGTCTATTCCCGGTTTGCCGTCTGTGACAGACAATTGAACGTTGTACACACCGGGGATCTGCTCCAACTTGTTCTTGTAGTTCTGAGCGAGCATCCTTCCCGCTTCATAGTCCTGGGCGTTAAGCTCGATCACGACAGGTTTGCCGACAGGCGGTCCGCCGCCAGCGCTGCCAGATACGGTGATCTCGGCCCCCGCAATTCTTCTGATAGACTGGTCGATACGGGATACGACCTCAAAACCCGAAACCTCCCTACCCGATTTGTCGCTCATGGTCGCATCGATCACCGCATAATCTGCGACTTGTCCTCCGACGTTAGAGTTGAATACGGCGATAGCGCTATCCGACTCAAGAATCGATTCGACCTGTTCGACGATCTCGAGCGTGCCCTCCAGTGTCGTTCCACTGGGAGTGTCGATTTTAATCGTCAAGCTTGTCGGTTCGTTTTGAGGAAAGAAGTTCACCTTTAGAAGCCCCAAGGGAATCAGGGAGATGCTCGAGATTAAAACGAAAAGTCCGAGTGCCAATACCAGTACCTGTCTCCATGTTTTTTCTAACAGGCTCTTGAGCAGCAGCTCATAACGTCTGACCAATTTGCTCTCATCAATCGATTTATCCTTAAGTAGAAAGATTTTCATTATCATTAAAGAAGTAAAAAAAATCATTCCAGCGATAGGCAACCACCAGGCCGCCTCGGAATCATAAAATGCCGCATAACTGATCAATATGACAAATCCAAGCCCTACAATCCTGTTAAACCTTCTTCGTCTGCTGCTGTAAATCCTTCTTTTCATCCTGGACATGACCAGCGCATAGATGGATGGGGTCACTGTGATTGAAATGACCAGTGAGGATACAAGCGCCAGAATGATGGTTCTTGGAATGGTGTTGACAAAAGATCCTAGAATTCCAGGCAGTATGGCAAGGGGTAAGAATGCCGCCACCGTGGTGAGTGTCGATGCCAGAATCGGCATGGATACCTGGTTTGTGCCTTCAAGGGCGGCCCTCATCGGCGTGTATCCCATACGGCTTAGCCTGTCCATGTTTTCCATCACGATAATCGAATTGTCTACAAGAAGCCCTAGAGAGACGATCAGTCCTAGTATCGCGAATGTGTTCAGTGAAATACCGAAATTACCAAGCAGTCCTATGGCTGTCATCAGAGAAAGGGGTATCGTAATCGACACGATAAAGGATTCCTTAAGCCCGATGAATAGAAAGAGCACGAGCACCACCACAAGCAGGCCTGAAACCGCGCTTACCTGGATATTGCTGAGATCGCGCGAAACGTTTCGGGCATTGTCATAGACGATCCCCACTTCAACATCCGGCGGATAGACTGTTCCTTTTCCGTTTGCTATCAAGGCTTTGACTTTTGCGCTTGTCGCCAGCACATCGGCACCTTTTTTTCTTAAGACCGTACCGTAAATTGAAATCTCCGATCCCTTGGGATTGTCTAAGTAATAGGTTCTGTTGAGTCTCTTAATGTCACTTGTCGTATCCTTAATCACTGCGATCTCGTCAAGAAATACATTTTGTCCTTTTGAACCCACAATCAAGGTCTCACCGATCTGTTCGACCGTCTCAAACCTGCTGTCGATACTAAGCGAGGTGGTCAGATCGCCGATGACCTCCTCACCCACAGGCAAGCTGATATTTTGCGCCTGAAGGGCATTTTTCACATCGTCGACGGTCAGATCCAGGGCGTAAATCTTAGCCCAATCAAGTGAAACTTGAATCTCTCTGCTAGTTCCGCCTGAAATGCCTACTTCATCTACAGCTCCTATGCTTTCGATGCTGGATCTGATATCCTCGCCAATCTCTGTCAAGGTCGCCAGGCTATAGCCGCCTGTCACACTGAAGGTAAGCAGCGGCAGTTCGCTTGTTTTGAAAATGCTCGCATTAGGCGTATCAAGTCCAGCCGGCAGTACCACCTCGGAAAGCAGGCTGTCCACTTCCAGTTCCTTTTTTTGAATATCTACCGATTCCAGAAAAGTCATCGTGATAAAGGATACTCCTGCCGATGACTCCGAGACCATATCTTCAAGGTCATCAAGACCGGATAGCTTGATTTCTATAGGGTCTGTCACAAGCTGCTCCACATCCAGCGCACTGGCTCCCGGATAAAGGCTTTGAACCGTCAGAGTGGGAAATACTATTTCAGGTAGCGACTCTTTCGGCAATATGAATAAACTCACAGAACCAAGTGTGATCATTATCAATAGGGTCAGTATGGTCATTTGAGGGGTGTTTATGAAATAGCTGGCGATCCGGCCGAGAAATGTCAACCGGCTCTCTTCGCCTCTTCTTGTCTCCTTCTTACTCATGATTCACCTCGTTTCGGTTGATAAGTGCTTCGATTTTACTTACACTCTGATTGAGGTCGCTTCCGTAAGCATCCGCACCGAGCGATTTCCAAAGGTCGTTTTCTCCACAGAAAGCCTGTCCTCCTACGATAATCTTAGTGCCCCTTAGCACCTCTTCCCTCTTGATAGCCTCAATCAGATCCCTTACTTTAGCCAGATGGCCAGTACTTGTGCAGCTTATGCCTACAACATCGGGTATTTGATGTACAAGCGCCTTAAGGGCCAAGCCATTGGATAGGTTGTTACCTAAAAAATAAGTCTGCCAGCCCCTGTCGGTCATCAGATGGCTTAACATCTTTATTCCGATGACATGCATCTCGCCTTCTATCGCAAGTCCCATGAACTTTCCTGTAGATCCCATATGGCTAGGGCGGCTCTGCATCAGATGGCCGATAAAGGTTTCAGCCGTATAACTGATGTAGTGCTCTGTGAACACGTCTATTTGGCCGGACTCCCACAAATCGCCTACTTTGAACAGGCATGGGGCAAGCACTTCTTCGTAAAGGCTTGACAGCGGAAGATGCAAGTCTAAAATATGCCTCAGGTGCCGGGTCACCTCATTTGTGTCTCCTTTTAAGAGCACATGCAGCAGTTCTTCTTCAAGGCGTTCAAGATCTGGTGTTTCAGGACCAGACAAGTGGTTTTCTTCATGTGCCATACGACCCATCAGATCATCTATGCTGACCCCTAACACCGTCGCCAGCTTGGTCAACAACTGGGTATGAGGTGTCCTAAGACCCGTTTCATAGTTGGCGATGGTGGTCTGTCCGACTCCAAGCGCCTTGGCGAGCGATTTCTGACTCATCCCTTGTCGTTTTCTATAATGTTTCAATTGATTTGCAAATTGTTTCATCTCATCACCTCTAGTCGATTCATACCCAATACATCACACTTTAATCACATAACGTGATATATTATCACGTTATGTGATTAAATAAAAAAATACAGCCTGGCAAACCGGCTGCATTGTCCTTTTTATTCACTTGGCTTTTTTTTTCTATCCAGTAGCAATCTGGCGATTTTTTTTAAATTGGGTTCGTTGAAATGTCTTGCAAGGGTGTACATGCTGTAAAACAACTTCACATCATGGACCTCCTCAAGTTCGGATACCTCTTCAAGCATCACCTTCCATGTCGTCTCTTCAAGCTCTTTGACCTGATGGTGCCTATGGCCGATCAGGCTGAAGACTTGGGCGAGCACATGGAACTCGATGAACCATTCCTCGATATCTTCGATGTAGGCGCGCAGTGTGACTAGTGCCTGAAAACCTGTATTCACATGAAGCACGTAAAAATCCTCGGTCATCAGATACCATTCGGTGATGATGCTGAGTATCACAGCTTCCATGTTTTGGTCCCGTTCAAGCTTCGTAAGGTCGCTCATCAGATGTGCATTATGCATGATCACTTTGACTTTTGACATCGTAGCCCCATCCTCAAAGGTCAGTTTGGTAAGAAGACGCTTCTGCATAAGCCTTATCCATGCTTCCTTTGCAGACGAAAGAGCTACTGGTTTTGCCAAAAGATGGATCTCGGTGCTCACGGCTTCAAAATAGGCCATGGCCCTAGCGAGATTTTCCACCGAGCCGGATTCCACGGCATAGGCCAGTCGAATCAGTCCATGAAAAAGGGCGGAAGCCATTTCATGTCTGCGGTCTTTGATAAACCACCTGACGGCGTGTTCAAACCCCTTTTCCGCAATCGTCATCCTGTAGTGGTTGACCCGATTGAGGTAGTGCTGCTCAAGATCGTTGGGCTTAGTATAGACGGAATCAAGGTCCACCACCCCGGTGGCTTTAAGATATGCCTCTGACCTCTTTGCTATCAGGTCGACAGGCGTGTTCAGTTGTTTAAGCGCCCACTCATACATCGGCAGGTGATTTGTGAGCGAACCTCCATAAATCGGTGAATAATGAGCTGACATATTGTTCTCCTTGTCGCTTAATTGATAATTATTTTCATTTATTTGTTATACCCTATTGACTTACTAGGGATTATAATCTAAACTATAAATATGGATAGAGAAAACACCCATTCGCCTGGGCACTCTTCCAGAATCATGCGTTATACTCTCCCAGTATAAATAAATGGCTGAAGTCGTCTGACTTCAGCCCATTTTTTTTGTGTTTTCCGGGCCTTACTGTTCATCCCATGGTTGATAGTCCGGTTCGATGTGAACGTTCTGACTATAAATGTGAACAGCCTGCTTTTGTACAATACCCGAAAATTGTTGTTTTAACACTTTTACTATCATATGCCTTGTTCCTGGAATCAGGAGCATAAACCCCGAAAAGTCTGTCAAAAGGCCCGGGGTGAGCAGTAAGACTCCACCGATAAGCACGCATAGACCATGTATCAGGTTGTCACCGGGCAGCCTGCCCAGGTTCATTTCTTTTTGTAGACTGTCGATCACTTTCTTCCCTTGCTGCCTTGCGAAAAACGCGCCCAACAGACCTGTCAGGATGATCACACCGAATGTGAATCCAGATGATGTGACCTCTGCGAGCTTAAGCAGCAGGAATAACTCTATAAAGGGTACCACTGTAAACAGCAATACCAGTTTTCCAAAATTCTTACTCATCCTATCGCCTCTTTCATTGTTTGCCATAGGTAGAGTATACTAATGAACTTTGAATAGAGTATGAACAGTTTATAACTTTTATCAACTCAGTAGAGAATAAAGTGAATACGCGTCGTAGCTTTGGTCATTCAATTTGATTTCACAGCTTCCGTCTGTGGCCCTAAAGTACAGTACGCCCTCGTCGATCCAGTAGTCGAGCCCTTGGGTTTCAATCGTGACGCTTTCTCTTTTCAGCCAACCGGCCACCTCTTCGACTCTTCTTGGCGGCTGATCCTTTTCTAAAGCCAGCTGGGACAGAAGTTCAGACACCTGTGAAGGTGTCTCAGCCTTAAATTCCTTAAAGCCGAGTCTTGCCGCCTTAAGGGTTTTGCAATCCCTGCATTTGAGATATTTGCTCTTTATCTTATTCTCACTCACTTCGAAAACCCTTTTCTCGAGTACCAGTTTCGATTGATTTAACAAGTCTTTTTCAGTTTTACCATAGCTTTTAATACATTTGCCACACAGTCCGAATCGTTTCATTTTCAGTTCCCCCTTTACGTTCTGCTACCATTATTCCAAAAATTCAGAAAAATGCAAGATGGAAACCGTTTGCCATTTTTCATTTGGGATTTTCAAGTCGTCATTTGACAGTTTCATGCCTTTTTTCGCACGACAGCTAATCGATTCACTATACTTAAACCATAATAAAACTACTGAAGCGGTACGCGATGGAGGTACGTGATGGATAAGCAAAGAGACAACCACTTTAAAAAACTGTTCAATCCCTTAGCACCGGACAGGGAAGACTATACAAGAATTCTTGGACTTAAGGGAATTCTCACCTTCTTTCTCTTCTGTGTAGTCGCCATCGTCCTTTTGATGCTTGCGACAAATTATGTTCAGGAGCACTTTGCGACACCCAACCCTTCTAGAATGACCATAGAGGAATGGTATAAGGGAGTAGCCGCTTTCTGGATTTTCATGACCAGTATCACAATCCTCTCGGCTACGCTCCTCCACAGACATAAGATGCACAGCTTCGTTATCGGAAGAAAATACAGCGCCAAAGAAATGCTCATGATGGCCGATCTGCTTAAAGAATCCGATACCAGACACCAAAAGGGTGTCGAGCAGCTGATATCCGACCTGTCCAATCAAACGATCCAGTACAAGGATCTGAAGACGCTTGATAAGGCACTGAAAAAGACATGATACATCAAAAAGGACGCAAGTGAATGCGTCCTTGAGATTGTTGACAAACCCCTGTTTATTAGAAAACAGGGGTTTTCTTATGACCAAATAAGGAACTCCTGTTATTATCTCATCATGAAAAGGGTCATTTAACCCCCAATCCATCTAGTACAAGTGCCA
>NZ_QQWI01000014.1 GCF_004125825.1 Fusibacter sp. A1
GAGACCATTCATTTGAGCTCCATACATCTATTATAAGGATTTTTTATACGCTTTTAAATACTTATTTATGCAAAAATGTTAATTTAATGTTTTCTATTTGTGTAATGAATTTTATGCAACGCTAGTGATACGTATTGTTTTATGAGCCATTTCTTTACAGGATTCCTTAATACCATTTTCAATCCATGTTATTGTGATGGCATCAAAACCGCAGTTTAGTGCGATATGGTGAACAGTACCACAAATAACTGCTAAAAATCCCTAAGTCAAACTTAGGGATTAAATTTTGAGTAGATTTTTCCTGAAAACTGAACTTAAAACAGTGTTGAAATCAATAATAATAGTGCAACAACGATTACTTTGATAAACGCCAAGTTAACCTTGATTTCTGTTGGAAATACATCTGTTTTTTCAAGTGATGCCCATTTGTATTTATCAAGTTTAGGATCAGAGAAGTTCAATATCATTTTAAGCATATCTCTTTTACTTCTGTATCTAATAATACCGACTTCATCCCAAGATGAGTCGCTATCTTTTAAGAAAGTTCCTGTTACTTTGCTTAAAAATATTGGGTGACCTGCTCTTTTGAACAATTCCTTTGTTATACCTTTAGAATACATTTTATGTGCCTCTAATGGCGTCATACCTAATTCTTCATTGTATTCAGTCTTGAATTCCATTAAGTTGACCATATAAAATGATTTACCATCATCATCTTTACATAACTCTTTAAGGTCACTAATAATTTCTGATACATCATCATTACGTGATTCTTTTAATGAATGAATATACTCTTCAAGTTCATCCTTTGATAAGGGTTTCGTTTTTCCACCATACCAAAACAGAAAACTTAATGCTGAAACAAGAAAAAATATCATTCCATAAACTGACATATTTTGCGTCCTTTCTCTTCTTATACTTTAGTACTTATCCTAAAGCATTTCTTTTCTTTGCTATTAAGTAGTTTAGTCCTGTTAGAAAGATGATGGCTATATAAACATACATAAAGTACTGTCCATTAAATGCTGATGTTTGCATTTCAAGTACACCATTAAGTGATGCTGAAAACAGATGGTATAAATTGGCGATTGCATTAATCATCAAAACATAAGGTGCAATTTTTTTGGCTTTCCAAACAATTAATAAGTAAATTAATCCACTCATTAACTGCATTGCCCCTTGATAGTTCATTAACCACATAGTGTCTGGCGTTTGAGACATCTGAGCAATTTCAGCAGATGCATGCCATATATTAAATGTATGCATATAGGCTCTTATTAAATCATACCCTCCTATTAATGCCAAAACAATGACTGCTATTTTTAATGCTCTTTCTTTAGTAAACATATCTTATCCTCTCTTCTTTTTGTGTGTTACAGTTGTAACATTTGTGGTAATAGAATATACTAATAGAATAGAAATGGCAATATTAAAGGGTTAAAAAAAATAAGTTGTACAAACTGAGGAAAGGTGTAACAGATGAGAGATGCACAGAAAAAAGAATCAATCAACCTTATTATTGATGGTTTCTTTACTTTATTAAATGAAAAAGATTATTATGAAATTTCTATGTCAGAAATAGCTAAAGCTTCGATGGTATCACGAATGACATTGTATAGATATTTTGATTCAAAAGAAGAAATCTTTAACTTTTACATCAATATGCTATCTAATAGAATCAATGAAGAAGTTTATGAAGAAAATAAGTCTGGTATTTACATGTTATTATTAAAGAGAAATCAACTCTTATATAATAATGATTACTTAAAAATCGCTTTTAAAAATGTCGGTTCTAGGGAACTGCTATATAGAATATCTGAAAACAGTCGATTGGTCATATCTGATTATTTATCCTATAAGTCTAAAAATAGCAAGATTGTTTCCTTTGTTGCAGGCGGTATTTCAACGATAACAAAGGAATGGATACTAAGCGGAATGGAAACAACACCTGAAGACTTGACAGCTGAGATAATAGAAATAATGGATTTAATAATAGAGAAATAGAGTAAACGCTAACACTATTTATCTTTTTCGAACCCATAGAATTGTAATCAATATTTCGAACATAGTGTATGGTGAAAAACCGCAGTTTAGTGTGGTACGGTGAACCGTATCACAAGTAACGGTAAACACTTTGTTCAACGTTATAGAGTATGAATAGATGCCCCCTTCGGGATTATACCTGGTGGGGGTATAACTTTGGGTAATTATTGCTATGTTATGCAATTTAATTTCAAGTAATTGCTAAATAAGTAAGTAGTTCTGCCGATATTTATATATGATAAGAATGTTTAGGTGGTGACATATTGAGAATAGCTAATAACATTCAATCATTGAATGTGTTAAATAGACAAAAGATAAATGGTAAAAACACTTCAAAGGCGATGGAAAAACTATCGTCTGGTTTGCGTATAAACAAAGCTGCTGATGATGCTGCTGGTCTTTCTATAAGTCAGAAAATGCGCGCTCAGATCCGTGGGCTTAATCAAGCTAGTAGAAATGCGCAGGATGGAATATCGCTCATACAGACTGCTGAGGGTGCTTTGGGTGAGATTCATAGTCTAACTCAGCGTATAAGAGAACTCTGTGTTCAAGGAGCTAATGGAACGCTTACAGATGAGGATAGAGATAAGATTCAATTAGAGCTGGATGAGTTAAAATCAGAGATGAATAAGATTGCAACGAACACTGAGTTTAATACAAAACCGCTATTGGATGGGAGTTTAGAAGTCAAAGATATAGAATATGTTGAGACCAAAATCGTAGAAGAAACAATAATAGAAACGATCTATGAAACCGTAGTGGAGATGGAGGAGCAAACGACTATTAAAACAATAGTCGATAACTATTCAGTAAATATCGATTTGGATATGGGGCTAGTTGGTAATAATGAAAGTGTATCAATATTAGCTGGAGATGACAATGTTAGTATTAAGTTTAGCAGAGTTGATGATACGACGTTGAATGTAGCTATAGATGGAAACGGTAATAATCTTATCAGCAGTAATCTACAAGCATCCTCTGAAGCTACTACTTTAGGGGAAGTCACCTACGGAGGCACTGGCGGAGATAGTCTTTATAAGGTCATTCAAACCGCTGATGGCGGATTTGCAGCTGTTGGAAACTCTGGAACAGTAAGTGGTGATATTATAAATAACGATGGTGGCTCAGATGTTTGGGTGCTTAAGTTAGATGCTGATTTCAACAAGGAGTGGTCATATTCTTTAGGGACATCGGTTTCAGATAATGGTTATGATTTAGTTGAACTACCGGGAGGATATATTGGTGTTGTCGGAATGACTAGTGAAGTATCGCCATATAATACGGAGTCATTTGCAGCAGTAATAAATTATAAGGGAAATACTGCTATTTGGGACAGAACTGTTGGTGGTTTGAAAAATGATGCATTTACTAGTATAGAAATTGCCTCTGATGGCAACTTACTTTTGATTGGTTCGTCAAGATCCGGTGATGGTGATCTTAAATATGGTGATCATCCAACATACTTATCTTCAGTATTAAAGGTTGACAAGGATACAGGTACTTTAATTGATTCGAATTGGATTTATCCGGCTACTGGAAGTTTAACAACATATAATCATATCAATGATACTGTTGCAATTGGTAGTGGTGAGTTTATAGGCGTTGGAGCTTTTGGTAACGAACAAATGCTAATAGCATTTAAAGAAGATGGCAGTAAATTATGGACAAAAACATATGAAGAAGGCACTCTACACGAAGTAGGAGTAATGTCAGATGGATCGATTGTTACCTTGGGTGATTTTAATGATGGGAATCCCCTAGACAGTATGTATTCAAGAAAGTTATACTGCTATGATTCGTCAGGAAACCTTAAGTGGGATAAAGTGATTGATACCGTTGGTTACAATGATTATGATGTTGTTGACGGTTTCACTATAACATCAGATGATGAAATCTTCATAACATACAAAGATGATGTCAATAAATCAAAGAACTTTGTCTTTGACAAGGACGGCAATCAAACTTGGAGTAATACAGTTTTCAGTACGTCTGTTTACAACGGTGTATTAGCAATATCAAATGGTACAGTTGTTCAAGTTGGTTCAAAGAGTTCTGATGGATTAATTACGGGGTATTTACCTGCTGGTTTATTCCCTAACGAGATGATTATCACTGATGTACCAGCTGAATTTGGCGCACAAGACAAGAACATAAGTGAATGTATAATTGAGTTTGATACATCAGGTGGTGCACTTACAGCTAAGAAGATTGATATTACATTAGAACATGATGAAACAACCGTGACTATGGTAGAGGTTGAAAAGATAGTAGAAAAGCAAATCGAAAAGACTATCTCTAAAGAAATAGAAATACTACATAGCTTAAAAGAAGATAATGGAATATTGCTTCAAGTTGGTGCAAATTCTGGGCAAACACTTTCAGTATCTATTGATGATATGAGACCAGATGCTTTGGGCTTTGTGGATGATATGCCTAGAGTAAATCCGATTGAAATGGCTGGTGTTTCACTTACACTTAGCGATCAAGTACTTAACAGAATTAGTTCGCAAAGGTCAAAACTTGGTGCACAACAAAATGCATTGGAGCATGTGATAAAGAATGTTGATAATGCATCCGAACAACTTCAAGCAGCTGAGAGCAGAATTGATGATGTTGATATGGCTAAAGAAATGATGTTGCTAACTAAGTTTAAGATTCTTGAAGAAGCTACTAATGCTATGATGGCACAGAGTAATCAATTGCCTCAGGGAATACTGCAACTTCTAAGGTAAAAGCCTATAGGGTCAAAAAAACACACATAAATCCTGTGGGTACTAACAATATGATATGGGGGAAAAGGCATCATTCGGAGCCCCACACCCTTTATAGAGAGTCTAATTGTAGGCTCTCTTTTCTTATGCCCAAAATTAAAGGAGGAAACAACATGAATTACAATTACAAAGACTTTACTGATGAACAACTACTAAAATCTTTAGTAAAAGAAACACGAGCTGGAAGCTTCAAGCTGCTTTCGGAACATGGATTGGATGATATGATCTATGATCTAACACCACAAGAACTTATCCAAGTTGAAGGCATTGGTAATAAAACAGCAGAACGACTAGTTGCTTTACAGGAGCTTCTAAGACGACTTCATAGTAAGAGATTAAAACACCTTGGTTGTTCCATTAAAAGTCCAGCTGATGTCTTTAATCTTATGTATCCAGTGTTAGGTCATTTAAAAGTGGAAGAGTTCCATACGCTGCTGTTGAACACGAAAAATCACGTAATAGGTGAACCTATTATGATTTCAAGAGGAAGCTTGAATGCAAGTCTTGTAGATCCTAGATCTGTATTTCGGTTAGCAATAAAGAAAGCAGCCGCATCCATGGTCTTAGTCCATAATCATCCCTCAATGAATTCTGAACCTTCAAGAGAAGACAAAGCCATTACGGATCGCCTAGTTGAGGTTGGAGAGCTAGTTGGTATACAGGTATTGGATCATATTATCATCGGAAGCACTTACTATAGTTTCAAGGAGAACGAACTTATATAGTCCTTATCAGCGGAGAATATCCATTGGTAGGGGCTATTGTCATTTTACAAAGAAAGGAAGATTACTATGAATAGAAAGCAATTCAATGTTCAACTAAGGTTTATCATGCGTTATGCACACAAGATTTACAGAGAATCAAGTCTTGAATCATTCTCTGAATCCTTGCAGTTGTCTTGGGCAATAACGAGGTGTCAAGTCTATTTGAAACATACAAAAGTACGTGGCATTTCCTATCATCAGGATGTTGTCAGGAAACTTCTAGGTATGAATGCTGATGATTATCGCATAGATGTTGTGAGTGAGACTTCAAATCCTTATGATCCTAATGCCATTGCTGTTGTTGCAAAAGTAAAGTCAGAAGATAACATTAAGCAGCTAAAGCTTGGGTACTTATCAAGAGCAATCGCAACGGTAGCTAGTGCAGCCATGGATGGTGCTGGGGCATTAAGAATACTCCATTCAGATGTCACAGGACTTAATAGACCAAGGAGCAATTTAGGTCTAAATTTAAGCTATGTTGTAATAAATGAACATACCTAGATAATTAGACATTGAATCTTTTTCCACCATATACCTAGTATTTGAGACGGTATTATGTGGTGTTTATGCAGATAATTGAGGATACAAACTGGCGTTAGCTGATCAGCATATTATACACCCGAGCGACTCGTTCTGTGCTTCATTTACCTGAAATAATCCCTGAAGATGTTGCTATTATAGTAACGGTTAATCATTTCCTTCTGCTCATCTGGTAGCCTAGAAATAACATCATTATCAAGCGACAGTGGATGTAACTCCCTATTAGACGATATGAAGTGGTATCCAGTTTCTTTAATAATCAACTTGTGTCTCCTGATACGGTCATCATTGAATTTCTTGTAACGCTTAGGGTTGTTGATGTACTTAAGGGTATCAATGACATTCTTAGTAATGGTATTACTATATCCAAGCTCTTTAACAGCTGCTATGAGTTTCTTTGTTGTTGTTACTGGTCTGTCTAAGTGAAGTTCTGATATAACATCGCCTAGGTCTCTTACCTGCCTACTATAACTGAAAAGCTCTTCAACTGTAAAGAAACAATGTTCAGGTGTTGGATCATAAGCATTCATGATGTTGGGGGTGCTGATTATATTGGTGCTGACAATTGCTTCTCGCTTGTTAAGGAGTTTAACTCTATCCTTGTCATAAAATATCTCTACACGTAAAATTCTATATCCGAGTGGTAGATTGATGAGTTCGGACTGATTGTAATCAACTCTTGGAAGATTATGCTTTGACTCGATGTCTCGTTTGTGTTTGAGTTTGTCATATATCTTGACGTTGGTATGGCTATCTGCTAACAATTTACTGCTGTGAAAGTAGATTGTTCCTCGATCAACATATGTAGGGTCAATCTGTCTGTACTTTATCGAACTTTTAGATATAACTTTAATCCAAGCATTCATGTCCAGTTCATGGATTACGAAGTCAGCAAAGCACTCATATTGATACACATTCCAATACCTTATAAGACCAATATCATTAAGGTTGATGATACCATCAAGTAAACAATTCAGTCGTTGGTGTAGCTCTTGTAGATTACACGCCCATATGGATGCAATGTTATCACCATGATATAGTTTACCAAGATTGAAACTGATCTTAAGTATTCTGCGACCAAACATGTTTGGGAAGTAAACAAGGTCAATCCCGTTATGAGATAGGGAATAACCATTTACACCTTCTTCAACTATTCCCATAGAGAAATACTTCCAACCATGAACTGGTATAGGCTTATTAAGTTGTCTACCAATCTGAATTCTATCCCATGCCATTCACTACACATCCTTGTTAGTCTTAAAGCTAGTTAAACCAACGACTATATAACCCTTATATAATTAAAATCTAAGTAAAGTTAACGTATTGTTATAAGACGTAATCTCTACCTTCCTCCGTTGTATATCTGAATCTTTCAAACTCCTCAAGGAAACCATCAGAGATAGTTGTCCCTGTTCCTCCTTGAATCTTATAGTCAATGTATTTGCTTAAGTCAGACATAACCTCAGTAATAGCTTCACGCTTTGCACGATCTTTTATGTTTGAATCGAGCTTATGAATAAATGAGTAATAGAAGTCTTTTGATAAAGGGTCCAAGTCATCAACATACTCCTTCGAGTTTAGCTGATCGATAATCTGAACACTTTCGATTGGTTTCGCGATTATCTGTGGCGCATTCCAAGCATACTGACTGGGTTTAAGAAAGTAGGATAAGTCACAATCTAAGGCATCGGCAATCTTAATCAGAAGCTCGATTGTTGTTTCGTTACCTCTAGTCTCAATGAATGTAATTGAAGATCTCCCCATACCTATTGCATTAGCGAATTCTTCTTGAGTCATTCCAAGTTCCTTCCTACGTTTCTTAATCAGTTGACCTATGTTTAAGCCCTTAAGTATTTCATCATGTTTTGTCATATTTGTACCACCTTTTCTAGATTGTTGTTATTCACATTCTATCAGAATAATTCTGATATATCAAGAATAATGTGTTGACATTGGGAAATATGAGGTGTAATATTACATTCAAGATCACTCCAACAGCTCAGTAGCAATTCAAGAGTGTAGGGAGTTCTGCTTGTTCAGTCAGCATCATTAATCATGTTGCAGCATCCTACACTGCTTAATGACTTGAATGAGAACTCAGTGAAATCTTGATGAGGGGAGGAAGGGACATGCCTAAGAAACAATCTAGGAGAGCTGCTGAGACTGTAAGTTCATGTAATGAAATGGATTTTAACACACTTGAACTAATTAATACGTTGGTAAATGTTCTATCAACTAATTTAATAACAAAAGGAGATGATCTAAATGAAAAGAAGAACAGCGATATACGCACGTGTATCAACTGAAATGCAAGCCGAGGAGGGCTATTCAATTGATGCCCAAGTCAGTAACGCAAGAATGAATTGTAAAAGCTTAGGAAATGATGTCGTTGGTGTATATATTGACCGAGGCATATCTGGCAAAAGTATGGAAGCAAGACCAGAGTTTATGAGAATGATGAAGGATGCTGAAGCTGGGATCTTTGCTGAAATTGTTGTCTGGAAGTTAAACAGACTTTCACGAAGCCATATGGACTTACTTAAAATATACAACCAGCTAGAAGAATACGGAGTTAGCTTTAGATCCATAACAGAACCATTTGATACTGGGAGTCCAACAGGCAAACTTGTGTTTAATATGCTGGCAAGTATAGGCGAGTTTGAACGTGAAACCATTGTTGAGAATGTTAAGAGTGGCATGAGACAGAAAGCACTACAAGGTTTTCATAATGGTGGCAAAATGCTTGGATATAGGTCTGTTGTTGATGAAGATACTTCAAAATCTCAATTAACCATTATTGAGGATGAAGCATATGTTATTAGGTTGATTTACAGTATGTACGCTGATGGTAAAGGCGGCTACAAGGCTATTGCCAACTATCTTAATAGGAATGGCTTTAAAACCATTAAAGGCAACAATTTCAGTTTACATGCTGTTAGAGATATTCTCAGAAATCCAACATATGCTGGTAAAATCAGGTTCAACAAGTTCGTGGATTGTGCATCAAAGAAGCGCAAAGGAACTAATAAAGAGCTGATTGTTGTTGATGGTAACCATGAGGCAATAATTGATGAAGTTGTTTGGAATAAAGTGAAAAGCATCATTGATAAGAATACAGGTCGCAGATCCAAGATTCAGAAGGGAATATTACTACTATCTGGCTTGTTAAAGTGTCCTGAATGTGGTGCACCTATGGTTGCTGGTCGTTCAAGTAGAACTAGAAAAGACGGCACTAAGAAGAGATACACATTCTATCAATGCAATCGATTTAAAAGTTATGGCAGTGCAGAATGCCATGCTAATTCAGTAGGTGCTGATTATGCAGAAGTTACAGTGATTAAACGACTTAAAGACTTTGCATTCAATGAAGAAGTAATTGCTGAAGTTGTATCAAGAATTAACAATCAGATATCATCAAATGTTATTCCTCTAAGGAAAAGACTATCCCATCTTGAAACCGAACATCAGCAACTTAAAGGTAAGCGTGATAAGATATTTGAGCTTTATGAGGATGATATGATCAGTAGAGATAACTTGAAAGAGAGATTGGATGATTTAGATCAGAAACTAAATGAGAATTTGAGAATAACAACACATCTTAAGAGGCAGATAGACGATAATCTAATGACTCAGGAAGTACCGGTTGAAAGAGTTGTCGAGATCCTACAGAACTTTGGAAAACTGATGGATATATCAACAAGGGAACAGCAGAAGCTACTACTAAATTTAGCAATAGAGAAAATCACTGTAACAACAAATAGGGAAATAGACCAAATAGAACTTAGATTTGATAAACATCTACAAAAGAATATACATGATAATGCGGAGGTATCTTCAGATGAAGAGCCTCCTTTCTTTATGCCCTTTATTCTGAATGTTGATGCTGATTTAAGCGCTGAGCCCATTACAAATGACTTGATTAAGTGATAGAATTAAGCTATGAATGGTTATGCAAGATAAGTTGCAAGTAGGTGTTTACCGATTGAAATGGTACGCAGAACCGTATAGTAAATAGATCAATCTCCATACATTGAAGTCTGTATGGTTATTATGAAAAAGAAATTGAATTAGAAATAACCACTTCATATCACCAATAAACAGACAACACATGTGGAGTGTGTAAGTATGAATTTGAATTAATCCTTTGAATTGAAACAAATCGGGCTGATAAATTAACCACTTCTCTATTAAGGCTCTGTTCCGTTGGTACTTATTTAAAATGCTACTACACCCAAGTGAATTTAAGAATAAAAAATCCGACAAAACTTTTGAAATAACAGTGTTGTCGGATTTGTGTTTTAGTGATTTTTATACGTTGAATCTGAAAAGAATCACATCGCCATCTTTAACCAGGTATTCCTTACCTTCAAGACGTACGTTGCCTTTTTCTTTAGCAGCTGCCATGGAGCCTGCTTCGATCAGGTGGTCGAAGTGGATGGTTTCTGCACGGATGAAGCCGCGTTCGATATCTGAGTGGATCTTGCCAGCGGCTTGAGGTGCTTTTGTGCCTCTTCTGATTGTCCATGCTCTGATTTCTTGTGGTCCTGCTGTTAAGAAACTGATTAGGTCAAGCAGGTGGTAGCATGCGCGAACCAATTTGTCGAGTCCGGCTTCTGTGATGCCTAGCTCGCTTAAGAAGTCCTGTCTTTCTTCGTCGTCCAAATCAGAAAGTTCTTCTTCGATTTTAGCGCAAAAGGTGATGACTTCGGCGTCTTCTGTTGATGCGAACTCTCGTACCTTTTCAACGTACGCGTTGTGCGAACCATCATCTAAAAGGTCGTCTTCTGAAATGTTTGCTGCGTAGATGATCGGTTTGTATGATAACATATCAAGCGACTTTACAAATTTTTCTGAATCTTGGTCAAGCTCCATCGTTCTTGCAGAACGGCCTTCGTTAAGCAGTTCGCTGATTTCTGTAAGCAGTTCCATTTCCTTTTGAAGCGTCTTGTCTGCCTTAGCGGCTTTTCTTGTCTTTTCAAGTCTTCTTGAAATCATCTCGGCGTCTGAAAGGATCAGTTCGAGATTGATTGTTTCAATGTCGCGGATAGGATCGATGCTGCCGTCCACGTGAACGACGTTTGGATCGTCAAAACATCTTACGACATGTACGATCGCTGCGACTTCGCGGATGTGGGCAAGGAACTTGTTTCCTAGGCCCTCGCCCTTTGATGCTCCTTTTACTAGACCGGCGATATCATAAAACTCAATTGCCGTAGGTACGATTTTTTTAGAATCGTACATATCTCTTAGCACTTTCAATCGGCTATCTGGAACAGATACGACTCCGACATTTGGCTCGATGGTACAGAATGGGTAGTTGGCAGCTTCTGCTCCTGCTTGTGTGATCGCATTAAAGAGCGTGCTCTTTCCTACGTTTGGTAATCCTACTATGCCGAGTTTCATATTAATCTTCCTCTCTATTTTAAATCACGAAGTTTGGTCTATGTGATTTATCTAATTAGTCAACACTGTATTATAAACCATTTTGACTAAAATGCAAAGTAAGTTACTTTAACTATCGATTAATATCGGATCTTTTGATATTTCAACTGAATGTTGATGAAAATTCAGTTTAAGAAAAAGATAATGGGTAAGAAAGAAAAGATGAAGAGCTTCTTTGTTGACAACAAGAGGTGAATTACTGGTTTTGATCGCATAGTTGAGAGGAAGTTTGAAGGAGAGATTATGAAAAAAGTACTTAACGGCAACGAAGCAGTGGCTCGGGGGTTTTACGAGGCGGGTGGTCTTGTCAGTGCAAGTTATCCTGGCTCCCCGACGGTAGAAATCATTCAAACCTTGATTGATGAATACGATGAAATTTACGCGGAGTTTTCAATTAATGAAAAGGTGGCGGTTGAAGTTGGAATCGGCGCATCGATTGCCGGTGCCCGGACTCTAGTCGCCATGAAGCACGTCGGTGTCAATGTTGCGATGGATCCGCTAATGACCTTTACCCAAACCCCGATCAACGGAGGCTTTGTACTGATAAGCGGAGATGATCCTGGAATGTCCAGTTCTCAAAATGAACAGGACAACCGCATTCTTGCTAAGTTTGCGCACATGTGCGTGTTCGATCCGGGTGATGCAATGGAAGCGAAGGTGATGACAAAAGAGGCGCTTTCGATAAGTGAAACATTCGGACTCCCTGTGATGGTGAGGATGACCTCACGCGTTTGTCACTCAAGATCCATCGTGGAGCTTGAAGATCGTGTGGACAGAGTTGTTTCGGGATTTTCAAAAAAAATCGAGGATTACGGCATGATACCGCCGCACACCTTTAAAAAGCAGTATGAGATGAAAAACCGCATAGCTAAGCTACAAGACTTTATCGAGTCTTCCCCTATCAACAGGTTGGAAGATGATTACCGATCGGACGTCTTGATAGTGACTTCGGGACTGATGTATCAAAATTTGAAAGAACTGAATCTGAAACTTGACGTACTCAAGCTAGGAGTCGTTTATCCGCTTCCTATAGAGCAGATACGCGCCCTTAAAAAGCGGTATGCGCGAGTGATTGTGATAGAAGAGATGATGCCGTTTATAGAGGATGAGCTGAAGATCCACGGGATAGCCTGTGAAGGTAAGGAGTTCTTCAGTTTCACCGGCGAGCTGATGAGTGAGGCCATCCTAAAGGGTTTGGAAGGCGCAGGAGCCGTCGAAGCGAATGACGCGGAGGTGATTGAAGCTACTGAAACGGTCAACAGGTTCAGCATGTTCTGTGCCGGTTGCCCCCACCGTCCTGTCTTTGATATTCTTAAGAAAAACAAAGTAAGTGTGATCGGCGATATCGGTTGCTATTCCTTGGCGGTGCTTGAACCCTTCGAGCTTGTAAACACCATCATCAGCATGGGCGCATCCATTGGCATGATGAAGGGGATGAGCAAGGCTTATCAGATGGCAGAAAGACAGGAACCGCTTGTCGCAGTCATCGGTGACGGCACCTTTTACCATTCTGGAATGACCGGTATGCTCAATTTGCTGCATCAGTTGGATCCAGATTATAATCTGACCCTGCTAATACTAAACAACGGCACAACCGCGATGACGGGTGGACAACAGACTGCAAGCTCAGGCTACTATACGGATAAGTCGGATATGAAAGTGGACATGGAGACACTGATCAGATCTATGGGATTTGAACGGTTTAAACGTGTGGACCAGTTTGAGTATAAGGCTGCAAAAAAGGTGATTGATGAGGAACTGAAGTACGAGGGCTTAAGCATCGTCATGACGACCCGAGCTTGTGCGCTACAGTACAAGATTGTAAAGCCGCATTATGTGGTGGATCCGGACATCTGTATCGGATGCAGGTCGTGTCTGAAGACAAATTGTCCTCCGATACTGATGAAGGCGTACGAGGGGCATGATAAACTGAAATCGTCAATCGCAAAAGAGATGTGTGTAGGATGTTCTGTATGTGCGCAGGTCTGTCCTGTAGGCGCCATAAAATCATCAAGCGCCGGGGAGGTATAGATGAAAAGTTATAATATCATTTTAGCGGGCGTAGGTGGGCAGGGTCTGGTCTTGACGACCAAAATACTTGCCGAGGTCGCACTCAAAGCAGGCTATAGCGTTAAGACAAATGACGTGATCGGACTCTCACAGCGTGGTGGAAAGGTCTGGGGTAGTGTGAAAATGGATTCAGAGGTATTCTCTCCTAATATCGCAGTGGGTCAAGCGGATTTTGTCATTGGTTTCGAACCACTTGAGGCCTATAGGCACTGTTACTTTTTAAGAAAAAAGGGTACAATAATAGTAAACACACATAAAATACCACCAATCCCTGTGATGTTCGAGCAGGTTGCTTATCCAGAGGATATTTATGAGAAGCTGGATGCTGAATATGAGCTTGTGAAGATTGAAGCTGTTGAAGAAGCGATGAAACTAGGTAATGTGAAAGTCGCCAACACTTTTCTTCTGGGGGCGCTTGCTTCTAGGATGATGATCGATAAGTCGATCTGGATTGAGGCGATCAGTGAGAATGTGCCAAGGAAAACTGTCGAGGCCAATCTTAAGGCATTCGACGCGTATTTTGAAAAACAATAGGAGGTTAAAGCATGGATTTGATGAATAAGTTCAGTAAAGCGATCAACAAAGCATCAGAAAAAGCAGGAGAACTGACGCAACAGGCCAAGTTCAAAGTGGATGAGCAGAAGTTGAAGAATCAGATTTCATCTAAATACAAGCATCTAGGCGAAAAAATCTACTTCACTAAAAAGGAGAATTTTTCAAATGAGGAGTTGATGAACGCCATCGACCAACATGTAGAGGAAATCGATCTTTTAATGGATGCGCTTAAACAGTTGTCTGAAGAAATGGCAGCTATTCCTGAAGAAAAGAAACCAACGGTTGAAGAAGATATTGCTTCACTTTGTTGTGAGAACTGTGGGGCTGATTTAGTCGAGGGTGCGGCATATTGCCCGTCTTGTGGAACGAAAATAGAGTAAATGAAGACTAAAAGTTATGGAATGGCAGCTGTTGGCTTGCCATTCCTTTTTCTTGCGATTTTATCCATACTCGTATACACTAGTAAAAGATTGACTAATTGAAAAGAGGTGTATTCTATGAATCCAGTAGCATTTGAAGTATTCGGCATAGCGATAAGGTGGTACGGTATCATCATGGCGACTGCGATGTTGTTAGGTGTTGTCATTGCAGGTTACCGGGCCAGAAAAAACGGGTATGACGAAAATCTAATCATCGACCTTGCATTAATAGCCTTACCAGTCGCTGTAATCTGCGCAAGACTTTATTATGTGGCATTCGAGTGGGAGCATTACGCAGGTGATCTCATGAAAATCATCAACGTCAGAGAAGGCGGCTTGGCAATCCACGGTGGAGTGATCGGTGGTGTGCTGGCAGGTGTGATTTTTACAAAAGTTAAAAAGGTGAACACTTGGAAACTTGCCGATATCGCGGCGCCTTCTATAATACTTGGGCAGGCTATAGGCAGATGGGGAAATTTCGTCAATCAGGAAGCACACGGCGGACCGACCAACCTACCTTGGGGTATCATGGTGGACGGGGTGAAGGTACATCCTACATTCTTGTATGAATCCATCTGGAACCTACTTGTCTTTGCAGGTTTGTTACTCTTTGAAAAGCATAAGAAGTTTCATGGTGAGCTTATGTGCCTGTATGTCATCTTCTATTCGATCGGTAGATTCTTTATCGAAGGCTTAAGAACTGACAGCCTGATGATTGGACCGCTTAGAACTGCTCAGATGATATCACTATTACTGATCGTTGTCTGTTCGGGTATTATCTACATCGGTAGAAAAAGAGCGGGTGCCAAGCTTTAATCTTATTTTATATTTTGGGAAAATGTTTTCTTGACATTAAAAAAAAGCTTTGCTACTATTATAGTAACCTAAACGGTGTGTTACTGGTAAAGCAGGCATAAACCTATTGAGCAGATTCTCGGTATGTTTATGCTTTTTTTTATTGGAGGAACAAATGACATATGAAATCATAAAAGTAATGAATAACAATGTCATACTTGTCAGAGTCGAAAAAAGCAGTGAAGAATGCATGCTCATTGGAAAAGGTTTAGGCTTTGGTCGTAGAACAGGCGAAGTGATCACCACCGAAGAGGATAAGATCGAAAAAAAGTATTATGCGACGGATGAATCTGGAAAAACTTCTTATATCGAACTGCTTAAGCATGTAGATAGGGCGGTTATCGGGGTCGGCGAAGAATTTATCGCCGAAGCGGAGTCGGTTTTGGGCAAATTGAGTGAGCAAGTCCATGTCGTATTGATCGACCATATCGCTTTTGCCATTAATCGAGTGCGTGAGGATATGGTGATCGACAATCCCTTTCTATTTGAAATACGGACGCTATATCCAAAGGAATATGAACTGGGCTTAAAGGCGGTTGAACGAATCAACAGCGAGTTCATGATCTATCTTCCACCCGATGAGGCAGGCTTTATCGCACTTCATCTATATGCGGCAAGAAAAAACTCAGCGGTGAAAGACGCTGTGAAGCAAACAAGAATCATGACCGAGGTCATGCAGTATATCGAAAAAATAATGAAGAAGGATCTAAAAGCCGACGAATATGCATATATCAGACTGTTGAACCATATGCGGGGCGCTATCGACAGGTATCAAAAGGGGATTGAAACAGTCAATCCGCTGCTGAAGAGCATCAAGTCGGAAATGCCCATATCCTATAAGCTAGCAAAGCAGGTAGGTCAGTTCTTAAGGCAGGAGTTCAGTTGGGATTTCGGAGAGCATGAATTGGGGTATCTCACAATTCATATCGAACGGATCAGATCTATAAAAGAATAAAACGTGTAACTGTTAAATCAGGCATGAGTTTAAGGAATAAACCCCTTTTACTCATGCCTTTTTTAATCCCCCTTTACTGAAGGCGATTCATAGGGTGGGAGCATATAAACGTATCGTACAAAGCGACAGGGGGGACTTGGATCTTTGATTCGATAAGGTCATTATCATACTATTTGAAGGAGGAATTATTATTATGAGCAAAGTGTTAAACAGTTTGCAAAAAGTGGGTCGCGCGTTAATGACGCCGATTGCTGTGATGCCGATCGCAGCACTACTACTAAGATTCGGTGCGGGTGTACCCGGGATAACAGGTAAGTTTGCAGAAGTTATTTTAAAAGCGGGTGACGGTGTATTTGCGAACATGGCACTGATCTTCGCAATCGGTATCGCATTTGGTCTTGCAAAAAATAACCATGGTGCCGCAGCTCTTGCAGGTGCTGTAGGTTACCACGTTATGAAAAATGTATACGAAGTCATCGATCCTACAATCAACACAGGTGTCCTTGGCGGGATTGTGATGGGTATTGTCGCCGGTATGCTTTACAACAAGTATCATAATATTAAACTACCTGATTTCTTAGGATTCTTTGGTGGAAAACGATTTGTGCCGATTATCACGTCGGTTGTCGCAATTTTTATCGGTCTACTCTTCGGATTCATCTGGCCGGTCATTCAAGGCGGATTAGATGCATTTGGTAATGCGGTTGTAGGCTCAGGAGGGCTAGGCCAGTTCTTGTACGGTTTTTTAAACAGACTACTTATTCCTGTAGGGCTGCACCATGTTCTAAACTCCATTTTCTGGTTTACCCACGGTGAGTTTGTCAATACTGCGGGTGAAGTCATCAATGGCGACTTGTTTAGATTCTTAGCTGGAGACAAGACAGCCGGCGTCTTCATGACAGGTTTCTTCCCAGTCATGATGTTCGGTTTACCTGCAGCGGGCTTGGCGTTTATCAAAACCGCGAAGAAAGAAAACAAAGCAGAAGTTGTAGGCCTTGTAAGTTCAATTGCCTTAACTGCGTTTTTAACAGGAATTACAGAACCATTAGAGTTTTCATTTGTATTCCTTGCACCAGGCCTATACGTGTTCCACGCATTTATGACAGGTCTATCTCTGCTTGTGACGAACGCGCTTGGCATACTGCACGGCTTCGGATTCTCCGCAGGATTCATAGACTATGTTGTCAACTATAACCTGGCAACTAAACCGATCCTATTACTACCTATCGGTCTGATCGTAGGAGCCATCTACTATTCGGTGTTCGTATTTGCCATCACAAAATTTGACTTGAAAACTCCGGGAAGAACAGATGAATTTGCTGACAATGCAAAAGAAATAATCGAAAATCTTGGTGAAGACGGTGTTGCAAAAGCTTATTTAAAAGCCCTTGGCGGTAAAGAAAACATCAAGGAGATCGACGCTTGTATCACACGACTTAGACTTGTGATTGCCGATACGTCGCTTGTTAACGACAACGAGCTTAAAAAATTGGGGGCGTCTGGTGTGGTCAGACCTTCTAAAGACACTTGTCAGGTAATTATCGGACCAAAAGCCGAAATGATTGCCGAGGCGATAAGGAACCAAATGTAATTAAGTGGAAATTGGGAATGGCGACAACGATCGCCTTTCCCGATTTTTTAGGCTTAAAAAATTGCTGACAGCTATGAAGCTCTTGACACCAAGTAGGTGCCATACGATGACTTGGTGTGACGACCTTTATAGGTACTACTAGGAATTTGGATCGAAAATAACCAAATCAAGCTAGTAGACGCAAATGTTGAAGACAGAAAACCTTGACATTCTCAAGACAGCTATTAAAATGGGTATAGTACTAGTGTGCTATCCTATACTTGTTTAATGAATCAAGGTTAAAGCATGTACCCAAGGTACAATTTAAACTAAAATGAGGTGTTATCATGTTAGGATTTTTCAAAAAGTCAGTTGAAGTGATCAAGTATCCGATTGAAGGTACAAGGATTCCACTTTCCAGCGTACCTGACGAAGTGTTCTCAAAAAAAATGTTAGGTGATGGAACTGCAATACTCCCGCAAGGCTCAATAGTGAGCGCTCCTTGTAACTGCGAAGTGATTCAGATTTTCCCGACAAACCATGCGATCGGCCTTTTAACTGAAAAAGGTATTGAACTGTTAATTCATATCGGCATCGATACAGTTGAACTAAAAGGGAATGGCTTTAAGAGAATCGCATCTGTCGGTGACAAGTTAAAAACGGGAGATCCTATTGTTGAAATTGACAGAGACGTGATTTTAGAACAGGGTAAAAAGCTTGAAACTCCGATTATCATTACCAATATGGAAATAGTGAAATCCATCGACACTGAAGCAGGTGATGATGATATCATGGTCGTGGTGTTAAAATAGGAGTATTCAAAATGAGAACAATTAAAATTGAAAATCAAGTAGGTATTCACGCTAGACCTGCAAGCCAGATTGTCACTGCAGCTAAAAAGTTTGATTGTGAAGTGTTTTTGGTGAAGGCAGGTAAGGAATACAGTGCTAAAAGTATAATGAACATACTAAGCATGGCCATCGTACATGGTGATGTGATCGGTATACGTGCTCATGGGGCGAACAGTGAAGAAGCTGTTAATTATATATATGAACTTTTTGCGGGCATCAATCATTAAGGAGGTCACATGAAGGGCATCGGAATTTGTAAAGGTATAGCAGTTGGTAAAGTGGCGATTTATGACAATCAATTACCAGAAGTCCGTTCTATGACAGTGCAAGATGCACTCGCAGAAGTAGCAAGACTGGATGATTCGTTACTATCATTAAAGAAAAACATGTCAAATCGATTGAAATCAGCTGAGGAAAAAGGTCAAAAAGAAAAAAGAGAGATCTTTGAAGCTCACTTGATGATTCTGGAAGACCCAGAACTAACCAGTCAGATGAAAGACATGATCACAAGTGATTCAATAAACGCTGAACATGCCGTAAAGGCGATTTGCGATCAATTTGTCGCTATTTTTGAAGCGATGGACAATGAGTACATCAAACAGCGTGCGAATGACATCAAAGATATTCGCGATGAACTAATCAAATCACTATTGGGTATCGAGATGCATAGGGAATATGCACCTAATACCATTGTGATCGCCGAGGATTTCTTTCCCTCAGATATCCATTTGACTGAGGATGAACATGTCATCGGTTTGGTGGCAGAGGTTGGTGCCGAGACGACACACTTTGCCATATTGGCGAAAATTGGCGGGATCCCAACGGTCTTAGCGGTTGAGGAGTTGTTAAAAACCGTCAAAGAAGGGGATACGCTCATCGTCGATGGAGACAACGGCGAAATAGTCATTAATCCGGATGAGGAAACGATAGGCCACTATCTGAAGATTCAAGAAAAAATGAAGATCTTTGAATCTAAAATCAGCATCTATAAGGACAAAGAGACAGTATCAAAGGATGGCAAGCGTTTTGGCGTATACGCGAATGTCGCCAACACAAAAGATCTAAAGGCAGCCAATGAGAACGGAGCAGAGGGGATTGGCCTGTTCAGGACTGAGTTTATCTATATGGATAGAAATAACGAGCCGTCCGAAGCGGAGCAGTTTGAAATCTATAAGAAGATGATTCAGGGCATGAACGGCAAACCGGTTGTAATTAGGACACTTGATGTAGGTGGAGACAAAGAACTTCACTATCTTGGAATTCCTAAGGAAGACAATCCATTTTTAGGTTTCAGGGCTGTCAGATACTGCCTCACGAACATTCCTTTATTCAAAAAGCAACTTAGAGCGCTTTTAAGGGCATCGGTTTATGGCGAACTGCATATCATGGTTCCGATGATCTCTAATCTGGAAGAAGTGTTGGCGGTTAAGAAAATCGTTGAAGAGGTGGAAGTTTCACTTAAAGAAGAAGGAATTGAAGTCGGTGCCTACAAGCTTGGCATCATGATCGAAGTTCCATCTGCTGCATTCTTATCGGATGTTCTTGCACAATATGTCGATTTCTTCTCGATCGGAACAAATGACCTTATTCAGTATACGATGGCTGCAGACAGGATGAATAAGGCGGTTTCCTACTTGTATTCACCCTATATGCCGGCCTTTATCCGCCTTGTCGATACCGTCATCAGAAATGGCAACGATAAAAAGATTCATGTCGCGATGTGTGGCGAACTTGCTTCAAACCCTAGATTTATACCTCTGCTAGTTGGGATGGGGTTGAATGAATTCTCCATGAGCTCCAATCGAATTCTCGAAAGCCGCTATATCATTTCTAAATTGAATGTTGAGGAATGTGAGTTGTTAAGAGCAGAAGTTCTTAATATGGTGACTGAATCAGAAATCAAGAATAGGCTTGAAATGTTCTATCAGCAAAATTTGTATGAAGCCTAATTCATAAATTGCACACAAAAAAATCAAGTAGCACCCCACTAAATATAGTGGGGTGCTTTTGTTTTTCATACTATATGGCGAAAGCCTTGTAAATACTGAGGTTTCGCGCTCAAAAAGATCCGTACTCAACCATTATTTTCTTGTAACAAACCAAAAAGTAGGCTAAAATGAATATAAAGTGGTACAAAGTGGGGAGAAGTGGGTTGAAAATCACAAAAGTGGGGGTGAGGTAGTGTTTTTCGGTGAATATGATCATACAATGGATATCAAAGGCCGAGTAAGCATGCCTGCAAAGTTTCGTGAGAAGCTTACGGATACCTTCTATATCACCCAGGGGCTGGATACCTGCCTATTTGTCTTTCCAGAAGATGAATGGAAAAAAATCGAGGAAAAGCTCAAGGCGCTTCCTCTGACCAATAAAAACGCGCGGAATTTTGTCAGGACCTTCTTCTCAGGCGCTATGGAAGCCACACTGGATAAGCAAGGACGTGTGATGGTAAGTCAGAAGTTAAGGACTTATGCGAAGTTTGATAAAGAGATTACGGTAATAGGAGTCTCTTCAAGGATAGAACTATGGGCCAATGACGTATGGCAGTCTTATAACAGCGATGAAGCCTTAAGTTATGAGGAATTGGCGGAACAAATGTCGGAACTAGGAATATAAAGGAGAGTCGTCATGAAATTTGAACATGTATCGGTTTTATATCAAGAATGTATCGACGGCTTGGCGATAAAAGAGGATGGAATCTATGTTGATGGCACACTAGGTGGTGGCGGTCATTCCGGCGGCATTCTAGAGAAATTGACAACCGGTAGGCTGATTGGGATCGATCAGGATCCGGCAGCCTTAAAAGCAGCCTCTGATAAACTTGCAGAACATGGAGAAAAATTCATTCCATATAGAAGTAATTTTAGTGACCTAAATCATGTTTTGGACGATCTTGGCATAGCTAAGATCGATGGAATGTTGATGGATTTAGGTGTTTCGTCTCATCAGTTGGACACTCCTGAAAGAGGATTTTCGTATAATCACGACGCCCCACTCGATATGAGAATGGATCCGTCTGCTAAGTTCAGCGCCTTTGATGTTGTCAACACCTATACGGCTAAAGAGCTTGAGGGTGTGATCAAGGACTACGGCGAAGAGAACTGGGCGAGAAGGATCGCAATGTTTATCGTAGAAAAAAGACAGATTGAGCCGATAAGGACCACTTTTGAGTTGGTTGAGGTCATCAAGGCCGCTGTACCGAAAAAAGCAAGAATGGATGGACCACATCCGGCAAAACGGACATTTCAGGCGATCAGAATAGAGGTAAACCGCGAACTTGATATCATTTCTACAACCATCAAGGATGCCGCATCGAGGATGAATAAAGGTGGAAGGATTGCGATAATCACATTCCATTCACTAGAAGATAGAATTGTGAAAAACATGTATAGGGATCTTGCCAATGACTGTGTTTGCCCGCCCAAGGCGCCGATTTGCACATGTAATACGGTACCGCTCTTGAAGGTGGTCACAAGAAAGCCGATCGCTCCATCGACTGAAGAGTTAGAAGTGAATCCGAGATCAAGGAGCGCGAAACTTAGAGTTGCTGAACGAATTTAAGTAAAGACGAAGATAGATCAAGAATAAAAGACGAATGAGTTGCACGAAGGGAGGGATGGGTTGTGTCTGCGGTTAGAAAACTGAATTATGAAGCATATGAACTTCCGTTAGTAGATCAAGAGGTCAATTACCGAAAAAAAGTCGCTTATCAGGCGCAACCTATCAGGCAAAGAATCCTAGCCACTATTGCAATCATTTGTGTGATTGCTTTTCTATCCAGTGTGTGTGTGCTGTTTATCACCCGGTATGTCGAAGTTTCGAAGATGCAGTATGATATCTTTCAAACAAAGCAGGAGATATCCAGACTGAAGATTCAAAGAGATGAACTTATAGGAATTAAAGAACTATCTATGGTAATGGAAGATGTAAGGGATTATGCGATGGCTAATCTTGACATGATAGAAGTAGACAGCAGTCATCAAGTCATTATCACTACCAGTGAGACCTATACGCTCTCACCGGAAATTTCCATGAAGAGTCTGCCTAAGTTTTCAAAGGCTGACGATGATAAGGGGAAACTCTATTATATAGGTCTAAAACTAAAAGAAGCGTTTGACTTTGACTGACTCAGCTAATGACCCAATTGGAGAATATGCTGAGTCTTTTACTTTGGAGGTGTGACAAATGAAGGTGAACCTGACTCATCAAAAACGATTGTTTGTGATTTATTTTTTTGTATCAATCCTATTTATTCTTCTAGTAGCACGATTATTTCAGTTTCAGATTTTGGATAGGGACAAGATCAAGGTAGCGGCTGACGACCAGATTTCTAGAAAAATCAATATCAGCGCAGAGCGTGGACCGATAACCGATAGAAACGGCGCAGTTTTGGCGTATACTTTAAAGTCCCATAATGTCATTATTGACAAAAAGACATTGATTGCAAATAAAGAGGCGGTAGACGAGGTGGAGCTGGCCAACCGGATTGCGCAGCAGTATCCCGCTGTCAGCGCGGACGAGATTCTTGAAAAACTTTATGCAAGCGATTCAGATGAAGTGGTAGTCATCGAAGGATTACCGCTTGAATATGTGCGGCCGGTGCAGTCGCTAGAAGACGCGTATCTGTCTGTCAAATCAGTCAACCTAAGAATTTATCCAAATCAGACCCTGGCATCCCACACGCTTGGAATCACCTCAGTGGACGGCGTAGGATTATCTGGGCTTGAGTATATGTATAACCTAGATCTGTCGGGAACGGATGGATTTATTGAAACAAGAACGGATGAGCTGGGCAGAAGGCTCCCGTATGCAGATGCGGTAGAAGGACCGGTAATCAACGGTTATACGATCGAAACGACACTAGACCTGACAATTCAGCATTTTGTAGAAGAGGCGATTGAAAAGGCCTATGTTGACACGCAGGCTCTAAGAGTGACCGCGGTGGTTCAACATGCACAAACGGGTGAGCTGCTTGCTATCGCAAGTGTTCCTGATTTTAATCCCAATTCTCCAAGAGAACCGATCTATGAAAGTCAGATTGAAGCGATGGAAAATCGTGCTGAAGACGTATCTGAGGCTGTTATCTATCAATCGTTCTGGAAAAATCCTGCAAATGAGTTCGTCTATGAACCTGGATCGACCTTTAAGATTTTCACAGGGGCTGTAGGGCTTGAAGAAGGAACGATACACCTAAATGATACCTATACCTGCAACGGTGTTTATTACGTGACAAAACAACCAAAAGCCTGCTGGTATACACGAGGCCACGGCGTTCAGACCTTGACAGAAGCGTTTGAAAACTCATGTAATGTCGCATTTATGCAAATCATCGAACAAGTCGGCAAAGAAAAGTTCTATGAGTATATGAAGGCGTTTAAATTAGATCAGAAGTCAGATATTGAACTCAACGGCGAGGCAAGACCGCAAATAGTCGGTGAAGAAAAGGCAGTACCTGTGGATCTTGCCAGCATGTCTTACGGACACGCCTTAGCGCTCACACCCATTCAGATGATGAAGATCATTACTGTTGTTTCGAGTGACGGCAAGCTGATTCAGCCATCCATCATCAAACGTGTGCTTGATGATGAAGGAAACGTCATAAAGGAGTTTGAACCGAAGATTGAAGGACAGGTCTTGTCGAGCAAAACAGCGCAACAAGTTCTCGATATGCTTACAAGCGTGGTCGTAAACGGTTCTGGTAAACGAGCAAGTGTTCCAGGATACAATATCGCAGGTAAAACAGGCACCTCGATCAAGAATATCAACGGCAGCTATGAGGATTCAACTATCGTACTGTCATCGTTTGCAGCGATCGTACCGTCTGATGATCCACTGTTCAACCTGCTTGTCGTTGTCGATGAGCCAAAGACAAAAGATATACACGGTTCGACAGTCGCCGCACCTATAGCAAGGGATATCATCGAAGACATTCTAAGATATTATGAAATGGAACCTAAGAATAAAATCGGCACTGAAACATTCGCCGCACCTGATTTTATAGGAATGGATGTCAAAAGTGCCAAGGAGCTTGCGGAATCAACGAATGTGGAACTGGTTGAAATTCTTGATGAGAATGAAACCGAGTTTGATCCAGATGCGATAATCACCAAACAATATCCGCTGGGCGGAACACTTATAGGCAAGGAAATCAAAATTTACATCAGCATAGATTCCTCGAAGTAGTGCATGAAGAATGAAGATTGTAAATGATTTCTGTGATATAATAGGATGGATTGTGGCTTATGCCTGCAATCCATTTTATTTAAGTAGGAGGATCTTATGATCGTTTCAATAAAAGAGATTTCAGTCTGGATCGATGCGGACTATCAGGGTGATGAAGTCGCAGTAACCGGCTTTTCGATCGATACCAGAATAATAAGAAAAGGCGATATGTTTGTCGCATTCGAGGGTGAGCATGTCAGCGGTGAAAGTTATGTCGCGCAAGCTTTTGAAAACGGAGCTGTCGCAGCACTTGTTTCACATAACTATAGCGGTAGCCAAAAGAATGTGATACGAGTTGAAAATACGCAACACGCGCTTCAGCGCATTGCAGGTGCCTACCGTAAGACACTGCCTACGCGAATAGTCGCGATAACAGGTTCTGTCGGTAAAACTACGACGAAAGATGTCATAGGTAAAGTGCTTGCTTCCAAGTTCAACGTGTTCAAGACCGATGGAAACTTCAATAACGAAATCGGCTTACCTTTGATGCTCTTGTCCATCGAGAAGGAGCATGAATGGGCGGTTCTTGAACTTGGTATGAACCATTACGGAGAACTGGCACTACTTTCTGAACTGACCAATCACGATATCGCAGTGATCACGAATATCGGTACGGCACATATCGAATTTTTCGGCTCAAAGGAAAACATCTTAAAGGCGAAATTGGAAATCGCATCTACCTTAAAGGAAGATCAGATACTGCTATTAAACGGCTGCGATCCTCTTTTGAATACGATTGAAAGTGATACGTTTAAAATAGAAAGAGTCGGTGACCCGACAAGGGATTCCATTTATGCAAAAAACATTAGGATAGGATCAGATACGACGCAGTTCGATTTGGTCGCCAATCATGTCGTAAAAACGGTGACGCTACCCCTGATCGGGGAACATCATGTCGGCAATGCTTTGCTTGCTGTCAACATAGGTCTAAGACTTGGGTTAGATCTTGATGAGATCGTGAAGAGTCTGAGAAACGTGGATGTTCCTAAAATGAGGTTTGAATCCGTAGAAAAGTCGGGAATCATCTTTATCAACGACGCATATAACGCAAGCCTTGATTCGATCATCGCCAGCGTATCCACCTTTGAAAAAATGCCGATCGGTAATCGCCTTGTGATCTTGGGCGATGTGTTTGAGTGCGGTGACTGGTCTCAGACCATCCACTGCGAAATCGGTAGGTCCTTAAATGGCTTTGGCGTGGATCTCATCTGTTTTGTAGGACTTGCTATGAAGCATGCCTTTGATGCCTACAGTGGTGAAAAGAAGTATTTTCAAAGCAAGAGTGAATGCCTAGAATGGCTCAATAGATCGCTTTGTGCGGGAGACCATGTTTTACTAAAAGCTTCACGAGGTATGAAACTTGAGACATTGATAGAAGAGTATGAGGGAGTATGAGATGACACAATTATTTTCGTTATTGCTGGGACTGACGATTACAGTCGCGCTAGGTCCTGTTTGGATACCGTTTTTCAAAAAACTGAAGTTCGGTCAATATATTAGGGAAGATGGACCTCAAGGCCATCTGAAAAAGGCAGGAACCCCGACATTCGGCGGGATCATGTTTGTCTTTTCAGCGCTGGTCGGCAGCCTGATTCTTGGGATTGTCAACAAATCCGTGTTAATGGTAATCGTAGCCACCGTAGGGTATGGACTGATCGGGTTTGCTGACGATTACATCAAAGTGATCAAAAAGGATAACTTGGGCTTAAGGGCATGGCAGAAGATGCTAGGTCTTTCTATTGTCACTGTCGGTCTATTCGCACTCTTTTTAACAGAACATACAGTGGTGTTTCCGGGAGGTATTTTTGGATTTTACAGTCCGGTTGCCGTGTTCATCTTCTTTGCCTTTATAGCAGTGGCTACGACAAATGCGGTCAATCTGACCGATGGAATTGACGGCTTATGCGCTTCTGTGACACTGATTGTCACTATTTTATTCAGCGTCCTTGCGTATCAGTCAGGTCAAACCCTGTTACTGGGCTTTGACTTGTTGATGGCGGGTGCGCTTATGGGATACCTTGTCTACAACTGGCATCCGGCAAAAGTATTTATGGGAGATACCGGTTCCTTGGCCTTAGGCGGATACGTTCTGGCAAATGCGGTACTGCTTAAGATTGAATGGTTCATCCCTGTATTCGGTCTGATTTATGTTTTAGAAACCTTGTCGGTAATCATTCAGGTCGCCTATTTTAAAAAAACAAAAAAGCGTTTCTTTAAGATGGCTCCTCTTCACCACCATTTCGAACTGATCGGATGGCGGGAAAAAAAGATTGTCTTTGTCGCAGGAGCGATCACATCTGCTCTTTGCGTGTTAACTTATTATGTAGTTATGCTATTGGGGTGATAAGATGAGATCTGTCGATAAATTGAACGTACTGGTCGTAGGCATGGCTAGTTCTGGTAGAGAAGCTGTGAAGCTACTTCATGAAAAAGGTGCAATAATCACAATAACTGATACGAAGCAAGCGAGTGAGATAGAAGGCTACGACGAGATAAGCCATCTGATTTCAAATGAACTATTGGGATCGCAAGCGATTGATGTGAAGGCATATGATCTTTTGGTCTTAAGCCCCGGGGTGCCTACAAAGCTTGATTTTATTGTAAAGGCGAAGGAACTAGGTATTCCTGTCTGGGCCGAAGTGGAGCTCGCCTTTCGGTTTGCAAAGGGGAAGTTTATCGGAATCACAGGAACAAACGGAAAGACGACCACGACGACAATCGTTGGAGAGATATTCAAGGCGGCGGGCTTTAAGACTAGTGTTGTAGGCAACATAGGACGACCTATTTCAGAAGCGGTACGTCTTGAAGATGATGTCGACAGGATCTATGTGACAGAACTAAGCAGTTATCAGCTTGAATCGGTACATGAGTTCAAGCCCTGGATCGCCGCGCTACTCAATATAACACCTGACCACCTTGCAAGGCATGGTACGATGGAAGAGTACGTCACTGCGAAACTAAGCCTTGTAAGGCACATGGAAGATGCGGACCACTTCATCATGAATGCAGATGATCCTGTCATACAAAAGCTTATGCATCAGTTTCCTGAGGCTAGACTGTTTTCAAGAGAAAGAAAAGATGTGGACACCTATGTGGTGGACGATGCAATTGTTACGTGTTCTGAAAGCGGATGCGAAGAGGTTATCAGAACAGATGAGATATTTATTAAAGGAAGCCATAACGTTGAGAATGCGCTTGCTGTTATTGCAATTTGTGATTTGGCAGGTATAGATGCAGCTGTGATGGCAGCTGTTTTAAAAGAATTCAAGGGTGTGGAGCATAGAAACGAGTTTGTTGCCGAGGTAAATGGAATACGGTATTTCAATGATTCAAAGGCTACAAACCCCGAAGCAAGCATCCCGGCCATAAAATCCATGGATAGACCGACCATCCTGATTGCTGGAGGGATGGATAAGGGAAGCGATTATAGCGGATGGATCAGCTATTTTCAAAACGTACGACACGTTGTCTTATTTGGAGAGACCAAGAACGATATCAAGGAAGCTCTCATCAGATCAGGTTTTACAGAGGTATCCGTAGTTGATACCCTTGAAGCGGCAGTTCAAGCTGCAAGTGGAATCGCCACTTCAGGTGACGCTGTGCTCCTATCGCCTGCATGTGCGAGCTGGGACATGTATAAAAACTTTGAAGTAAGAGGGGATGAATTCAAGCAATTTGTCTATGCGCTGCAAAAAGAAAGGTAGCTGCCAATGAAAGCGGTAAAAAAGAACGTAAAATTTGATTATTTCTTATTAACTGCGGTGCTGGCGCTGGTTGCTCTTGGAGTGGTGATGGTTTACTCATCTAGTTTTTACAATATGATCGTCAAACACAATTCACCGCAAAAAATGCTGTATGAGGGGCTAAAATTTGCGGGAGCTGGTACGATAGGCATGTTTGTCATGTCGCTTTTCAACTATAAGAAGCTATTTAAACTTGTACCATTTTTGTATATTACAGCGATCACGCTTTCTGGTGCAGTACTGATTTTCGGTAAAAGGATTTACGGTGCAAAGCGCTGGATCGATCTGGGGGTCATGAACGGAACGATCATGCCCTCTGAAATTGCCAAGATCGCCATCATTTTTACGTTTGCAGGCCTTGTGAGTCTTGCCGGTGACCGAATAAAGGGGTTAAGACAGTATTCATTAATGCTTGGTCTACTAAGCGCCTTATGTCTATTGACAGCCGTTCAGCCTGACTTTTCGACAGCCGCGCTGATGTTCACCTTAGGTCTGATCATGCTCTTTATCGCAAGGGTAAATATGATGCACCTACTATCAACGACCGGTATTCTGATGCTGGCCGGAGTGGGTTATGTTTCTATTGCGGAATATAGGATCAAAAGGGTATTGATCTGGTGGCACAATTTAAAAGATACGACCTATGTGTTTGAAGATGCCAGAAGACAGATCACCTATTCTGTTTATGCGCTCAGTTCGGGCGGTATGAATGGTGCGGGTCTAGGAATGAGCGAGTTGAAAAACCTTAGGCTTCCTGAGCCCTACAACGATTTTATCTTTGCGATCATCGGCGAGGAGCTAGGGTTTATTGGAAGCGTCTTGGTCTTACTCTTGTTTACCTTTGTTATTTTTAGAGTTTTTTCAATCGCTTTTCATTGCAAGGATATTTTTGGATTCATGATTGCAGCCGGAACTGGAGTCTTGATTTCGCTTCAGGTTGTGATCAATGTGGGAGTAGTGCTTAATCTGCTACCGACGACAGGAATACCGCTACCTTTTGTATCAAAGGGTGGTACTTCTCTTATCATATTGATGATGCTGATGGGCGTCGTTTTGAATATTTCATTACAAAATAAATTACATGAGGTGTCATCATGAGAATGATTGTAACAGGTGGCGGAACAGGTGGACATATCTATCCTGCAGTCGCAATAGCCAAAAGAGTGAAAATCGCGATTCCGGATTGTGATATGCTTTATATAGGAAGCGAATACGGTTTAGAAGAGAAAATTGTCAAGAAAGAAAATCTGGCGTATCAGTCTATTTCGGTCAGAGGATTCGATCGTAAAAACATTTTCAAGGCGATAGGAGCAGGATTCCTGCTGATAAAGTCCTTGTATCAATCATATAAGGTCATTAGAAGCTTTAAACCTGACCTGGTGATTGGAACCGGAGGATATGTCAGTGGACCGGTTGTGTTTATCGCTGCACTGCTTGGGGTGGACACAATGATCCATGAACAAAACGCAGTCCCGGGTCTTACGACTTCTCTTCTGTCTAGAGTGGCTAACAAGGTTCTTGTCAGCTATAAGGACTCCATGTCCTATTTTAAAAAGCAGAATAAGCTTCACTATACCGGCAACCCGGTTAGAGAAGCCTTTTCGAGAGCCGATAGGGACTTATCTAGAAAAAAATTAGGTATCAAAGATGATGAACTGGTCATCTTGTCCGTAGGTGGAAGCGGCGGTGCCACAACCATCAACAGACTTGCGAAGATCCTTGCCTATGAAGTCGAAAAAATGCCTAATGTAAGGTATTTTCATATCACAGGAAAAAGATTCTATGATTCTTTCTTAGAGTCGCTTGAGCTTGATAAAGTATCGGGTAGAGTGAAGGTGATGGATTATTCTGATGACATCGTGACCTTAATGGCTGCTTCAGATCTTGCCTTTAGCCGATCAGGTGCCATGTCTCTTGCAGAGATGGCTGCGGTATCGCTGCCAGCAATCTTGATTCCTTCACCCAATGTCGCAAATAACCATCAGGAGTTGAATGCGAGAGCATTCGAAAAGATAGGTGCCTGTGTCATGATCACAGAAAAGGATTTGACAGCAGAGCATTTCTTATCGGTAATCAATGCATTGATCAGCCAGCCTGATAAATTGAAGGTGATGCGCGGTAAATTCGAAAGTCTTTCAAGAGAAAATGCGCTGAATACGATAATGTCGATTATCTATGAATATAATTTGAGGTGATTTAATGAAGCGCTATGGTATAATGCTTGTGATAGCGATAATTTTGTTTGTGCTGTCCTTAATGCCTCTATTTAACATTAAAACCATTACAAAAAACACCAGTTCGAGCAATTTAACTCCATTTATGGTAGACTTATTGTTAGATCAAAATTGGCTTTGGAAGTCAGAGGATCAACTTGCAGATGAGTTGAAAAAGAAAAGTGATGTCGGCGATATCGTTGTAAAAAAAACAGGTCTACTGAAGGTAGAAGTATCTGTGACACCGCGTGAGGCTTTTCTTGCTGTGCATTCGGGCATGTATTATGTTATTATCGACACCTACGGAATTGTAATCGAAGTATCCGAATTGCCTGAAGCTCCATTCGTAGTGGAAGGTTTTCATGTTGTTTCTTCGAAGATAGGACACCAGATAGTTGCAGAAAATATGGAACTTATAGAACGTGCGGCACAGCTTGCCTATCTTTTTGATGAATATGTCGGCAATAATCCGACCATATCGCTTGTAGATGGCGAACTGGTCATCGGAATGACCGATGATATAACGATGAACTTCGGTACTGCGGACGAGATTGTGGAGCAATTTTCGA
This sequence comes from Fusibacter sp. A1, assembly GCF_004125825.1. Classification (NCBI taxonomy): domain Bacteria; kingdom Bacillati; phylum Bacillota; class Clostridia; order Eubacteriales; family Fusibacteraceae; genus Fusibacter; species Fusibacter sp. A1. The sequence continues at coordinate 31,580 of NZ_QQWI01000014.1, forward strand.
AAGCAATTGAACTTTATAAGAGTATGCTTGCCAAGGGTAGCGACAAGGGAATTATCAATGTTAAAAATATTAATCAGATTATCCTAGAACCCAATAAAAAGTAGGTAGAAGATGAAAATAAGAGATCAAATAATTATAGGAATCATTTGTGTGATTTTAGGCGTATTCGCCGCAATCCAGTTTAAGACGGTGCAGGACAATTACCTCGAAGGATTAATCCCTTCGCAGCGTTCCACACAGCTGGTGAATGAACTGACCAAGTTAAGAGCGGATAAGACCATGTTATCAGAAGAACTTTCCAATTTGGAAACGCAGCTTAATGATATCACTGAATCTGTAGCTAGCGATAACGCTTTAGTAAAAGGAATGCAGGATCAGCTTGAAAGATACAAGATGATCGCCGGGTTCACAGATATACAAGGACAAGGTGTGATTGTGACGGTTGATAATCCTGTTCCAGGTTCTGCCAGCTCGCTCGACAGCGATATCGTGAGTGAGTTCCATTATATCCTAATGCTTGCCAATGAACTGAATGCAGCTGGTGCTGAAGCGATATCGATCAACGAGCAGCGCCTGATTTCAACATCAGAAATACGTTCTGCCGGCGATGCGATCAGCATCAACAGAACACAGTGCTACCCTCCTTTTGTCATTAAGGCGATAGGCAACAGGGATGTTCTTGAAAATGCCTTGAACCCTCGATTTGGAATGATCACAATTTTAAGAAGCAGAGATTTTCAGGTTGAGATCACACGATTCGATACGATCAACATACCTAAATACAACGACATCATAAATTGGCAATACGCAAGACCAAAAGAGCAGTAGGTGATAAGATGACTGGCAATAAGAAAGTTATGTTCCTATTGATGATTCTTGTGGGCATACTGGTGACGTATGAGCTTAGATTGCTGTCTATTGGCGGTCAATATGTCGAACTTGAGGACATCGCGCTGCTCAAGCGTCAGGTATCCGACATGGAACTATCACTCATGCAGACCAGACAACAAATCGATGTGGTCAAATCGGAGATAACAGCGATACAATACGGGTCGCCAACCGAACAGGATATCACCGACCACCTACAAGAAGAAATTGACAAGTATATGATGTATGCCGGATTGACAGACGTAGAAGGGGAAGGAATCATCGTAATCATCAACGACGGTTACCGGGAACTACTGGAAAATGAGGACCCTATGGGTTTGATTGTTCATGACGCGGATGTAAGCAAAGTCGTTGAGGATCTAAAAAACTCAGGTGCGGAAGCGATATCGGTCAATGGAATAAGGATCGTTCAGGGACTCACCGAGATCATCTGCAATGGTCCGACAATCAGAATCAATGGTGTTCAACAGGCTCAGCCATATATCATAAGGGCGATCGGCGATAAGTACAAGATGGAAAATGTATTGATGGCACCTGACTCCAACCTAAGGGCGCTTAACCGCTTTGGACTGGTTGTCGAAGTCAATACCAAATCATATATGGTGATAGGAAAGTATCAAGGGAAAAATTGGTTTGATTATGCGAAAATCAAAGAATAAGTGAAAAGTGATAGGTGAGAGTATGTTAATTGCGATAATCGGTTTGTTATTAGGCGTGGTCATAGGATTGAATGCCCCTATTTTATTCGGAGGCAGTTATACCGTTTACGTCTCAGTGGGAATACTCGCTGCCATAGATTCCATATTCGGCGCGATCAGATCCAATATGGACAAGAAGTTCAATGCGGTGATTTTCTTTACAGGGTTTATTACAAATGCCATTTTGGCCGGTTTTTTGGCCTTTATAGGCGATAAGTTGGGGCTTCCTCTTTACTATGCGGCGATGTTTGTCTTCGGTTCTAGATTGTTTGACAATCTTGCTGTGATCAGAAGGCATATCATCAGTAAATTTTCGCATGAAAAATTCTAGAAAATTGTAAAAACATACTGTGTACCCATGTCAAATAGACACTAAATGTGGTATATTAAATATTGACGGAAGTAGTAGTGGCACACTTCGTGGTAGTTTTAAAATTATTGGTAACATTGCTCGTGCAATGATTCTTATAGAGGGGGAAGTTGACGTGTTAGAATTCGATATCGATATGGAACAATTTGCTCAGATTAAAGTAGTTGGTGTCGGTGGTGGCGGTAATAACGCTGTAAACCGAATGATTGAAGCCAATTTAAAAGGTGTTCAGTTTATTGCTGTCAATACGGATAAACAGGCACTGTACACATCTAAAGCAGAATACAAAATTCAAATTGGGGAAAAGTTGACAAGAGGCCTAGGTGCTGGAGCAAATCCAGAGATGGGATCTAAAGCTGCTGAAGAAAGCCGCGATGATATTTTCCAAGCATTACAAGGTGCCGATATGGTATTCATCACTGCTGGAATGGGTGGCGGAACCGGTACTGGTGCTGCGCCTATCGTTGCAGAGATTGCAAAGGAAATGGGCGTTTTAACAGTAGGTGTTGTGACAAAGCCGTTTACATTTGAAGGTAAGCGTAGACGCACACACGCTGAAAAGGGAATTGAAGAACTTAAAAAAAGAGTCGATACGTTAGTTACTATTCCAAATGACCGCTTACTTCAGGTTGTTGAGAGACGTACTTCTATCGTGGAAGCATTTAAAATAGCGGATGATGTATTACGTCAAGGTGTTCAAGGTATCTCGGATCTTATCACTACACCAGGTCTTGTAAATCTTGACTTCGCGGACGTAAAGACAATCATGTATGAGCGTGGTCTTGCTCACATGGGAATCGGTAAGGCAAGCGGTGAGAACAGAGCTGCAGAAGCGGCCCGTCAGGCGATCCACTCACCACTCCTTGAGACGACAATCAACGGTTCGAAGGGTGTTCTACTCAACATCACCGGTGGTAACAGTCTAGGCCTTCATGAAGTCAACGAGGCTGCTGAGATTGTTTCTGAATCAGCGGATCAAGATGCGAATATCATCTTCGGAGCAGTAATTGACGAAGATTTGAAAGATGAAATTAGAATTACTGTAATTGCTACTGGCTTTAACGACGGACAATTCGATGAGTTGTTTGTTGATAAGGTGGTACAGAAGACGATTCAAGAGCATGCGAAAACGTCTGAGCCGCAACAAGCTGAAAAAGCTCAGGCACCAGTGCAAAACGGTACGAACCAGGAAGAAGACGATCTTGATATCCCAACATTCTTAAGAATGACAAGAGATCAATAGTTCCTAACGAGCATAGAGCCAGTTTGACATTCAATCAAGCTGGCTTTTTTTGTAAATAGGGCTTAACATGTAGGAGAGTATTCATGACACATAGGATAGATCAACTTGAAAATGGCATGATACTGAGTGAAGATGTTTATGATGAATCTGGAGAGCTGATTCTTAGTTTGGGAACGGTTCTTTCCAGCGCACAAATCGATCGCTTAGAAGAGCGTGGTGTTTTATTTGTAAGTATCGTAGTGCATAGTGATGATGTAAATGTCAATCCTGTGGTCGCTCGTGAAGCTCAAATCCATGAGAAGTACAACGACGCCGTGCATCGGTTCAAAGATGTCTTTCAAACGCTAAAATTCGGAAATAAAATAGCATATTCGGATGTCGAGGATATCGCTTCTCCGCTTGTCGATGAGGTAATGGAGAACACGAGTATCGCAAGGCAATTATGGCAGCTGAAGACCTGTGATCTTTATACATTTGACCACAGTGTCACCGTATCGCTTGTTAGCGCCTTATTGGCAAAGTGGCTTAAGTTCGATGAAGCGACAGTTAGAGACGCGGCTGTCGCGGGTTTGATGCATGATATTGGAAAGATCAATATTCCAGACCAGATTTTAAATAAACCAAGTTCCTTGACAGCCGAAGAATACAAGGTAATGAAAACACATGCCACTTTAGGGTATGTCTTGCTGATGAATAACGGCAATATGCCACATCAGGTCATAGCTGCCGTGCATCATCATCATGAAAGGTATGACGGCACGGGATATCCGTCCGGTCTGGTAAGAAATGAGATTGAACCGCTAACCCGTATTGTTGCTATTGCGGATGTGTTTAGTGCGATGACAACGCATAGGGTCTATAAGAAGGCGAAAAACCCGTTCTTAGTAGCAAAGGAAATGCGTGAGGCAAGCTACGGAAGCCTTGATCCGGAGTATATCCAAGCTTTTATCACAGGTATCAGCAATTACTATGTGGGCAATGTGGTTAAATTAAGCAACCATGAAGTCGGTGAAGTGATCATGATCCATAAATCAGAACCGCATCGTCCACTGGTCAAAGTTGGCGACAAGTTTATCGATCTGATTAAAGATCACACAATTGATATTGAAGAAGTCGTATTTTAAAACAACCAGAACACTTAGTTCCGGTTGTTTTTTTTATGTTCGAGAAGAATGATGAGAATAGATAGGATAGGTATTGCGACTGTTGTGAAAGCATACTTGTAGTAAGCGGTTGCCGGTACGTTTGTGACCGACTTTACAAGCAGAGCGTTGATGTTCCAAGGAATGATGGGCACTAAGATAATCGCGAAGTCGGATATGGTACGAGATAGATAGGAAACATCTATGTTTTTTTGCTTGAAGAGTTGGGTGTAATGCCTTCCGGTGATTATCGCGGGAAGCGATTGATTGCAGGTCATTACCATGATGATAAAGGAGACCAGTCCGGAGGACAGCATAAGTTTTGTGTAGTTTGTCGTCCATTTGTCCAAACGCTGAAAAATCGGATCAAGCAGATTGCCATACTCGTAGAGCGCATTCAGGGTGGCAGCCGATGAGATGACGATGAAAATACCGACCATTGAAATCACACCTGCACCCGAAAACAACTCTGTGAGTTCGTTCGATTCAGGATGAAATCCTACCACAGCTGTTTTTAGAAGGTATGTCAGTGGGATACCCTCTCCAAATCCGATAAGTAGGGCACTCACTAGGGAATAGCATACCGACTTAAGGATTCCTTGCTTAAAAATCACCACAGATAGAACCAGTACAATTACAGGTAATAGTTTATAAGGGGTCATCTCAAACAGGCTGGAAAGGAGCTCTTTGTTTTCAGCGATACTCATATAAGTGGATGCGTCAGCGATATATGGCGAACCCAAAATATAATAGAGGACAGCTGAAATCAAAAGAGGAAGATAAGAGGTCTTCAGTAATCCTTTTATATGATTGTCTATCTCAGTGCCGACAACGGTCGCAGTTAAGTTGGCACTGCTTGAAAGCGGGGAAGTCCTATCGCCAAAGTATGCACCTGAGACGATGGCTCCTACCATCAGTTCTGCAGGGACGTGAAGGGTGGCGCCAAGAGCGAGCATGAGCGTGCCGATGGTACCGATGGTTCCTATTGCTGTTCCGAGAATCATGGAGATGACCAAGGAAAGAAGGAATGCGGCCAGTACCAAATTTATCGATGTCAAAAAAACGAAGCAATAATTGAGGAGCGTAGCAAGTACACCACTACTCATCCAGACGGCGATCAAACCTCCTATAGAACCTAAAATGACGATTACAGGCAGTATACGCCTGATACCATATGCCATTGACGGGAGCATGCTTTTTAAAGCGGCTCCTTTTATTATATAGACTGTACCTGTAACCGTTAAAGCGGCTAAGAGCCCTACATACATGGGTAACGAAAGCAGTAGGCAGATTGCCAGTGAAAGGACCAGGAATGCTACCAGAAGGGTAGCTTCGTAAAATTTTATGCTATTCATAGAATCACCTCTGAACAAGTTTAACACAAGGAGGATTCTTTCTCAAACTATTGAAATGGATTACATTGATAATCATTTTCGTTTATTTTCATATTTGCGCATATTGCATGTTTTACTGGGTATATTCGTAATGAAACGGAGGACGCACCTATGATACAATTCTGGATTTCAAAAGAACGAGATGTATTTCATAATTTGGCGATTGAGTCATGGTTGTTTAAAGAAAATGACGGATCACATATTCTATTCTGGGTAAATGAGCCTTCCGTAGTCATTGGAAGGAATCAGATTCCTTGGAAGGAGGCACATCTAAAAGAACTGTATTCCATGGATGCGAGTCTTGCAAGAAGAATCAGCGGTGGAGGTGCCGTATATCACGATGGTGGCAACTTGAATATCAGCTTTATCAATGTATCCACCAAGGATGACCACTACAGGTTGATTAAAGAAACACTCGATGGGTTTGGTATCGAAGCGAAAATTGATGCCAGGGGCGGGATTAGCGCAAGCCAAGGGAAGTTTTCGGGAAGCGCGTATTACCTGTATCAGGGAAAGCTCCTTCATCACCTTACCTTGCTTGTTGATTCGGATCTTGATAAGTTGTGGACGTTTTTAAAAATCAGTAATGAAGCAACAACTTCAAAGGCGGTCGAATCCGTTCGAGAAAAAGTAGTCAATTTAAGTGATTTATCCCCAGAACTAACTACCGGCAAACTGATCGATAGCATACTGGCCCAATATCAAGCATGCAGTCTTAGGGAAATCACAGTAGCTGAAAACAATGAAATCGATAAGTATGTTCAGGAATTTAGAAGTTGGGAATGGATTTTTGGCAAGACGCCGGAGTTTTTAAAAAAACATCAAGGATGTGAGGTAAAAGTCATCAAAGGCAGAATTGCAGAAATAACGGGTGATGACAGGCTAAAAAACAGGATTGGAGCTCCATATCGACCAGACTATTTTGAGTATGACAATTTAAAGGAGGAACAAAATGTATTTTAAATCATTTAATCCGCTGGATGGCGAACAGCTGCAAATTATGAATGAACATGGTGAGATCATAAGAGATGACCTTATGCCGGATATTTCGGATGAGGACCTGATCGAAATGTATAAGACCATGTTGTTTTCTAGAGTAATCGACACAAAAACCTTACAATACCAGCGTCAAGGACGCATGTTGACTTATGCGCCAAATTTAGGACAAGAGGCTACCCAAGTGGGAACGATCGCAGCTACAAGATCTACCGACTGGATGGCGAGCGCTTTCAGAGAACTAGGTGCCTGGCTCTATAGGGGGGCTCCTTTATACAACATCCTCTTGTACTGGTATGGAAACGAATGGGGCATGCATATGCCCGAAGATGTGAAGATACTCCCTGTAAGTGTACCGATCGCATCGCAGCTTCAACACGCTGCCGGACTTGCTTATGCTTCTGTGCTTAAGGGTGAGGACGACATCGCTATCGGATATGTCGGTGATGGCGGAACCTCGCAAGGTGACTTTCATGAAGCACTTAATTTCGCGGCTGTGATGAACACTCCAAATGTATTTATCGTTCAAAACAACCAGTATGCGATTTCTACGAAACGCTCTCAACAGACCAATGCCGCGACAATCGCACAAAAGGCCATCGCCTATGGAATGCCAGGCATACAGGTGGATGGGAATGATATCTTCGCTGTCTATGCAGCGACTGAAGAAGCGGTGAAAAGAGCCCGTAGCGGTGGCGGTCCGAGCTTGATCGAATGTTATACCTATAGGCTTGGAGCACATACCACAGCTGATGACCCGACAAAATATAGGGACAATGAAGAAGTAGAGCAGTGGAAAAAGAAGGATCCGATTGACAGACTAAAAAAACATCTGATCATGAAAAACCTTTGGACCGAGGAGAAGGACCTGGAGCAAATTGAGAACTACGGACAATATGTAAAGTCCACTTTTGAGAAAGTGGAGAATTCAGGCCTGGTGCCTTTAGAGGATGTTTTCGATTACCATTATGAAAAAAGAACTCCTGAGCTTGAACGTCAATATCAGGAACGCAAGGCATATAATTCGTCGATAGGTTCATAGTCTAGGAGGTTATTATGGCTATTTTAAATGTAATAGAAGCGATTACGCATGCGCTGGATTTAGAAATGAGCAGAGATGACCGTGTGGTTGTTTTTGGAGAAGATGTGGGATTTGAAGGTGGTGTTTTTAGGGCCACTGTCGGACTTCAAGAGAAATTTGGTGTGAAGAGATGCTTCGACTCTGTCTTAGCTGAATCCGCAATTATCGGAAGCGGGATAGGTATGGCCATCAACGGTCTGATACCGGTGGTTGAAATCCAATTCTCGGGTTTCATGTTCCCAGGATACAATCAGATTGTCACACATGCGGCGCGTATGCGCAACAGGTCAAGGGGAAGGTTCACCGTCCCTATGGTGATCAGGATGCCTTACGGAGGTGGGGTAAGAGCACTTGAACACCACTCTGAAAGTCTAGAAGTGCTATTTTCACACATACCTGGTCTTAAGGTTGTGATTCCATCGACGCCTTATGACGCAAAAGGTTTGTTGCTTGCCGCAATCAGAGATCCGGATCCGGTGATATTCTTAGAACCGAAACGTATCTATCGGGCGTTCAAGCAAGAGATTCCAGATGAAGACTACACGATCCCTCTTGGAAAAGCAAAAGTCATCAAGGAAGGCGCAGACCTGACGGTGGTTTGCTGGGGTGCGATGGTCAGAGATGTTCAAAAGGCGATCGAACCACTAGAAAAAGAAGGGCATAGTATTGAACTTATCGATTTAAGGACGATTGCTCCTTGGGATAAGGATACAGTGATAGAATCGGTCAAAAAGACTGGAAGAATTGCGGTGATTCATGAGGCTGCAAAATCGTATGGTCCAGCCGCAGAAATCATAACAGCGGTTAATGAAGGCGCTTTTTTATACCTGGAAGCTCCTCCAAAACGGATCACTGGTCTTGACACCATCGTTCCGCTCCCAAAAGGCGAACATCACTATTTACCTGACGCACAGTATATCGCTCAAGAGCTGAAATCTGTGCTGACATTCTAGGAGGCCCATATGTATGAATTCAAATTTGCCGATATTGGTGAAGGCATTCATGAAGGTGTCATTCATGAATGGTTGGTCAAAGAAGGCGAGACAGTTAAAGATGGACAGGCGCTCTTTTTAGTGGAAACTGACAAAGTGACCGCTGAAATACCAAGTCCTGTGGACGGTGCGATTGAAAAAATCAATTATGCGGTGGGTGAAACCATTCATGTAGGTGATGTAGCAGTGGTGATCGACGATGGACTTGGTCATCACATAGAAGTCGCTCCACCTGACGAGGTTCCTCACCATAAGGAATCGGTAGAAGAGGCGGGGAGTACAAGTGTGGTAGGAGAAATCGAAGTATCCTCTGTGGTCATCCCCTCAAGTTTTGAAGTATCGCAAGAAAAACCTGTGGCTCCGTCAAGCAGAAAAGTGCTTGCTACGCCGGTCGCAAGAAAAATGGCCAAAGATCTGGGCGTGGATATTACAGAAATCACGGGTAGCGGAACAAGCGGTAGGGTTATGAAGAACGATATCAGCGAATTCGCCAGACTTAAAAATCAAACGAACGACACAAAAGTCGTACAGGTTGATGACAAGACTGACAAGGGTATCGAAACGAGTGGAAACATCGAACGAATCAAGATGTCAATGCTCCGTAAGACGATTGCCAGAAACATGGTTCAGTCCAAGTTTACGATTCCGCATACTGCTGCGATGGATGACATAGACGTCACAGCGCTTGTGGCCTACAGAAAAGCGCTCAATGAAAAATATGAAGAGCGCGGAATCAAGTTGACCTTTATGCCATTTGTCCTTAAGGCAGTGGCGCTAGCGTTAAAGGAACATCCGATTGTCAATTCGTCATTGGATGAAAGCAGCGACGAGATTGTGATCAAGCATTTTTACAATATCGGAATCGCGACGGATACTCCGGATGGTCTGATGGTGCCTGTACTAAAAGATGTGGATAAGATAGGCCTGTTGGCTATTTCTCAACAAGCCAAAGCATTAGCAGAACAAGCCAAGACGCATACTCTAAAACTAGAGGATATGAAAGACGGTACCTTTACCATCACCAATTACGGAGCGGTCGGTGCGAAATATGGCGTGCCTGTCATCAAGTATCCAGAAGCTGCGATACTTGGAATAGGTACGATATTCAAAGCGCCAGCTGTCGGACCATCGGGTGAGGTCGTCATTCAGGATACGCTCCCGATTTCAATCTCGTTCGATCATAGAATTGTCGATGGCGCCGATGCGGGTCGATTCATGCAGTCCTTGAAAAGACTGTTGTCAGACCCGGATTTGTTACTGATAAGTTGAGGAAACGATATGAAAACATATGATATTGCAATCATTGGAGGAGGCCCAGGTGGTTACGTGGCCGCCATAAAGGCGGCACAACTTGGGTACGATACGGTACTGTTCGAGGCGCATAAGATAGGCGGCATCTGCTTGAACTACGGCTGCATACCTACAAAGACACTACTGAAAACCGCAAAACTTTTTAAAGAAATCAAACACGCCAAGATTTTCGGCATCGATATCGATGGTGTGGAGTCCGCGAGGATCAACTGGGACCATATGATGCTAAGAAAAGACAAGGTGGTCAAGCAATTGACCGGAGGAGTCTCATCACTGCTAAAACATAACGGAGTGACCGTAATCAGCGGATTTGCGAACGTGACCGATAATCACACCCTTGAAGTCGACGGCGACCGCTATGGATTCAAGCAGTTGATCGTAGCAACAGGCTCATCACCGGTGATGCCTTCGATACCGGGTCTGGAAGAGGCTGTGAACAAAGGATATGTGATCGATTCGACTGGAGCGATTGCTCTGAAGAGCTTACCGAAAAAACTTGTCATTCTCGGTGGTGGGGTTATTGCAGTGGAATTTGCGACCCTATATTCCAATTTAGGGACAGAAGTGGTCCTAATCCAGCGCTCATCTGAGATATTGTCATTCTTAGATAAGGATGTGAAATCCACCATGCACAAACATCTGGTCAAATCCGGGGTTAAGATTATCACAGAAACCAAGATAAAGGAAATTCGAGGGAATCAGGTCATCTTTACTAAGAACGGAGAGGACCATCGTGAAACCGGCGATTTCATTTTGGCAAGCCTGGGTAGAAAACCAAATCTGCGTGGCCTTGAGGCGTTGAACCTTGAACATGATAAGAAAGGTATTCTTGTTGACGAGCGGATGAGGACGAATATTGACAATGTTTACGCGATCGGCGATGTCAACGGCAAATATATGCTGGCCCATGTGGCTTCGGCAGAAGGAATATCGGCAGTAGAAGCGATTCACGGCGAAGGGCATCCGGTCGATTATAACAAAATCCCATCTTGCATCTATAGTTTTCCAGAAGTCGGTGTCGTCGGTCTGACTGAAGATCAGGCAATTGAAAAGGGGTATGATGTCACAACGAGCATATTTCCTGTTTCTGTCAACGGTAAAGCACTTGCTGAAGGCGAAAGTGTAGGCTTTGTAAAACTGATTGCCGACAAAAAATATGGAGAAGTGATCGGAGTCCATATTATTGCCTCACATGCTACGGATATGATAGCTGAGGCGGTTGCTACTATGGAACTTGAAGGTACGATCCACGACCTTGCCAAAGCGGTTCATCCGCATCCGACACTATCTGAACTAGTAATGGAAGCCGCACATAGCGCTTTGGGGAATCCGATTCATATGAAAAAGTAACTCAAACGACTCAATTATGATTTAGCCATAATTGAGTCGTTTTATTTATGCTATAATAAATTATCATTGACTGAGGAGATTATTATGGTGAAAAAGCAACGAAGGAATCCGAGTAGGATGCTACATAAAATCAAGGCGAAGCAGACTAACTCCAGAAATCTTAAAATGTTGGAACACGTCAGCTGTTCAGATCTGCCTATTATATTTGTTAGCGTCGAAAAAAGAGAGGAATCCTATCAAAGCAGTATCTCCTACATCGCACCATCCATAAAATGGGCGCGTCGCCTGCATGATGAAAGGTCGATACTGGAATTGTTCGACGACAATAGCAAGTGGCATATCAAACATCAGTTGGAGCGGTCAGCAATTTTTGAACTACCTATTACCTATGAAGCAAGACTTGACGGTGAAAAAGATGTCTATGTCTCCATCAATCTTAACCCTGTCATCAATGACTTGAAGGTGTTGACGTGGTCTGGAATGATTGTTGACATCACTGAAAAGAAGATGCATGAGATATCCATGCAGCAGGAAAAGGCTTTCCTTGAAGAGTTGTTCGAGGTAAATGGAAACTTATTGTGTACGACGGACTTAAGCGGAAATCTCTTAAGGTATAATGAGTCCTTTAAAAGCATTTTAGGTTTTGAGGATGTGGTCTTATCCGCGGATGAGTTTTGGCCTGGGATTTTAGATGCCGGCGCATATGAGTTGCTGAAAACTAAAGTGAAGCAATTAGATAGAAAAAGTAAATATCAAAGCGTTACGACAAATGTAAATACGAGATATGGCCAAAAGACCATTGCGTGGACATTGTCCAAGGTCAAATTGAAAGAGGATGAGTCCGAATCGATTGTGCTGTCTGGAGTTGATATCACGCTTCAAAGGAAGACTGAGCACGATTTGAATCTGACAAACGAGCAGTTGAAAACCAAGAACACTCAGGTGGAAAGGGTGGTCACGCTTCAGGAGACCCTGTTTAGCATATTCGAGCAGCTAAGGAATACAAAAACCCATAAGGATGTTTATGAGCTGATTTCAACTGAGTTCGCCTCTATCTTGGAGTTTAGAAATCTCTTTATCTGCCTTAAGGAAAACAAGCGAAGTGACACGTTCAATTTTTTCGATCTGAACAGAGAGTTCACACAAATGGATAAGAACCTCTATTTTGTCGAACAAAAGGGCATTCTTGGACAGGTCATCAACAAGAAGGAAGCATTCTTCTCCGGTGATGTGAAAAAAGAGGATACCTATATCGTCCATGATGAAAGGTCCAATTCGATACTGATGGTCCCGATCGTGTTCAACGATTTTCTCTGGGGAGTGATAGGTCTTGACAGTACTGAATATAACGCCTATGACGTGATTGAAATAGATATGATAAAACTCGCCGCATCTCATATCTCACTCTATTTTGAAGAGTTGGAGTCTAAAAATGAACTGGTGGCGGAGGCTTCAAAACTTAGAAAGCTTCACGATGCTTTCAGCTGTATCTTAAACGAGAGGACAGATGACGAGATTGCTGACCATATCATCGGTCAGCAACTGCTGAAACATCTGGCTGTCTATCGCAGTTTTGATGATGACCTTTCGCTGGTAAGCGACGCATCTAACGAGGACATACCGCTTGTTGAGGATTATGCCAAGGCGTTTGTGGATCATGCCATGACAAGGACGACAAGCAGAATTCAGACAACCGCAGGTGGAACCGTGTATCACCTGTCACATCCTGTTGTGAATCAAGAAGAGGTGCTGGGAGTCTTATATTCAGTAAAAGTGACTCCTTTTATTGCGCAGGAGACCAACATAATCGCAATTCTCGCAGATCAGCTTGCGGTTTATTGGCGGCTCAATCAGATGATAGTGCAGTCAAAAAGAGAAGCGCTGATTGATCCCCTGATGGATATTTGGAACCGAAGATATATGATCAGGTGTTTGGAAGAAGAGGATGCGAGGATAAAAAGGTACGACGGGATCGCCAGTATCGCGCTAATCGATTTAGGAAACTTTAAGGAAATCAATGACACATATGGTCACATTTTCGGGGATCAGGCACTAAAGATCGTCGCCCGTGTGTTGAAGGCCAACATGAGAGAAACCGATTCAGTAGGCAGATACGGTGGTGACGAATTCTTGATTCTTATGCCGAACACGGGCAGCGATGAGGCTCAGACGGTACTTGAACGAATCACTGAAGAACTGAACGAAACCCCGGTGATTTCCGATGCTTTCTTTGTAACCGCGGATTACGGTATCGCAACCATACCTGAAGATACATTTTCGATGATGGACGGAATACGGGTTGCAGATGAAAGAATGTACAGAAACAAACGAAGCAGAAAAGGAAAGTTCATTAAGATAGATATGGAATAGAATTAACCTGTTCTTAATATGGGCGTGTGTTCAATGATCTATAATGAAGGTAATTGACTTAAGGAGGAACTTGTGGCTAAGCTTGAAGTAGTGATAATTGAAGATGACGAACATATCGTGGAACTCCTGAAATACAATCTCGAAGAAAACGGTTATTCGGTCCATTACTCGACAAACGGAAGCGAGGGTCTAGAACTGGTGACGAACATCTTACCTGATGTTTTGCTTCTTGACTTGATGATTCCCGAACTAGATGGATTTGAAGTATGTAAAAGACTCAAACAGAATGAACAGACCCGTGAAGTCCCTATTATCATGCTGACCGCAAAGGGCAGTGAGATGGATAAGGTGCTTGGCCTTGAAATCGGGGCGGATGACTATTTGACAAAACCTTTTAGCATACGTGAACTTCTAGCAAGGGTGAAGGCGGTTCTTAGACGTTCGGTGCAGGCAACCAAGAATAGCAGCAAGCAATTTAAAGTAGGAAACCTGACGGTCGACATTGATAAACACGAGGTATCGAGAAACGATGAAGTATTTCAGCTGACTTATAAGGAGTTCGAACTACTGAAAATCTTACTGGAGAACCGTGGAAGGGTACTGACGCGAGATGAGTTGCTTGATGCGGTATGGGGATATGAGTACTATGGTGAAACCAGAACGGTCGATGTTCATGTCAGACATCTCAGAAAGAAAATAGAGACCGAGTCGGAAAAATACATCGAGACCATTCGTGGTGTCGGATACAAGATCAAGTAGGCAGAGCTTAAATGCTCTGCTTTTTTTATTGGAACCATCCGACTTAACACGGCTTTAACATGACCTTAATTACACTTAACAAAGCATTAACTTAGACAAAACATACGAAGGGGTTCTACACGTTATAATTACCTTGTCAATTAAAACTTGAAAGGAGAAATCAAGAATGAAATTAGGATTAAATAAGTTGGTAATACTCGTAGTCGCACTAGTAATGGTAGTTGGAATTTTTGCAGGATGTTCTTCAAATGCGTCAGACAACGGAGGGCAGCCAGCGCCAGAACAAAAGGAAACTGTAAATGCGTCAGATGACGCAGGGCAGCCAGCGACAGAACTAAAGGGATCTATCAATGTTGTCGGTTCTACATCGGTGACACCTGTGGCGCAGCAGCTTGCAGAGAAATTTATGGAAATCAATAGTGGCGTCAAAGTGAACGTTCAAGGAGTAGGGTCTTCTGCAGGCGTTAAAGCGACAGATGACGGTTCTGCAGCAATCGGAATGGCTTCAAGAAACCTCAAAGAAGCTGAAAAAGCTTGGGGAATCGATGAATATGTAATCGCTTTTGACGGTATTGCGGTTGTTGTACATCCATCGAATGGGGTAAAAGAACTGACAACGGATCAGGTAACAGCTATCTTCAACGGCTCGATTAAGAACTGGAACGAGCTTGGCGGTTCGGATCACGAAATCCTAGTTGTGTCACGAGAAGAGGGTTCTGGTACGAGAGGCGCATTTGAAGAGTTGATGAACTTAGAATCCGACAACGGTTCTACAGTTAGGGAAGATGCATTGTTCGCTGAAGGAAACGGCGCTGTAAAGGCGAATATCGCTTCTAAGGACTACGCAATCGGATATGTGTCATTATCCTACTTGGATGAATCCGTTCAAACGGTTAAGATTGACGGTGTGGAAGCAACAGTCGAGAACATCGTCGCTGGAAGTTACAGTGTATCCAGGCCTTTCCTGATGCTTACAAAAGGTCAAGTAGATCCTCTGGCTCAGGCGTATTTGGACTTCGTATTTTCGGCTGAAGGACAAGCCATTGTCGCTGAAAACTTAATTCCAGTCAAGTAGTTTTTACGAAAATCCTAGCTATAGCAAGCATAAACGAACAGTCCCGATTGGGACTGTTTTTTTTATGTCTTTTAAGTTTACATCGACTTAACAAATCCTTAACCTATGTTGAACATGACGAAAGAGTTGAGCTGATATAATGAGTGAGAAAAAGGGAGGAATAAGGATGAGTAATGAAAGTGTGGCTGTGCAAGTTGCAATCAAGGCCTCTGAACCAAAAAACGATGATGCGGGCCTGTCTTTGAAAAAGATGAATGACGCTTCAAAAAAGCGTATGAATAAAAAAAGAGCTTTACTTGAAAAATCAGTGGAAAATGTGTTTTTAATCGCAGCTCTTATCGCTGTTGTCAGTGTTGTCGGGATTCTGTTTTTCATTTTAATGAAAGGACTTCCTGCGATTCAGGAGATAGGACTATTCAATTTTGTCTTAGGGCAGAAATGGAAACCAAGTGCTGAGCTTTACGGTATCTTCCCGATGATCCTGACCTCGATCTATGCTACGGCAGGCGCCATCGCATTCGGGGTGCCAGTCGGGATTCTGACAGCGGTATTTATGGTTGAAATCGCGCCGGAGTGGCTTCAAAGGATCATCCGTCCGACCATCGAACTGTTAGCGGGAATTCCATCTGTTGTTTACGGTTTCTTCGGACTCTTGGTATTTGTGCCGATCATCGACGGTATTTGGGATAACGGCGGAAACAGTCTGCTTGCGGCGATCATGATCCTTGGAATCATGATTCTTCCAACAATCATCACTGTAACTGAAACAGCGCTCAGATCGGTGCCTAAAGAATATAAAGAAGGCGCGCTCGCTTTAGGAGCCACTCACATGCAGACGATTTTCGGTGTGATGGTTCCAGCAGCGAAGTCTGGAATTCTCGCAGCTGTGGTGCTTGGTATCGGTCGTGCGGTAGGTGAAACAATGGCGGTGATCTTAGTTGCGGGCAATTCGACGCTCATGCCTACAAGCGTACTGGACAGGGTCAGAACAATGACTGCGAATATCGCGATGGAAATGGGATACGCGTTCGGTCTCCACCAAGAAGCCCTCTTTGCTACAGGTGTGGTACTTCTCGTATTCATCATGCTGCTTAATATTCTGCTAAGTAAACTTACTGGCAATACGGAAAGGTCATAGGTCATGGAACAGCTAAGAGTAGGTTCAAAACAAAAAAAACGTAGGGATTTGTCAGAAAGATTGCTAAAGGGCCTGATCTTTTTATCGGCTTTCATCACAGTAGGCATGCTTTTATGGATACTGAGTTATATTGTATTCAATGGTATAAAGGAAGTTTCGTGGGAGTTTTTAACCACCTCGCCTAAAGGTGAGGAAGGTGGGATACTTCCTATGATACTGAATACGATCTATATTATCGTACTTGCGCTGATGATTTCGACTCCAATCGGCGTCCTTTCCGCAATCTATCTTGTGGAGTACGCGAAACCGGGCAAAACCGTCAGGTTCATCAGATTTTGCACAGAGTCGCTTGCTGGGATTCCATCCATCATCTACGGACTATTCGGTCTGATTTTCTTTGTTACGCTGCTCAAATGGCAGTTCTCAATGATTTCAGGTGCCGTCACCCTAAGCATCATGGTGCTTCCTACAATGATTCGGACAACTGAAGAAGCGTTAAAGGCGATACCGAACGGATATAGGGAAGCCAGCATGGGGCTGGGCGCCTCTAAGCTTAGAACAGTTATGAAAGCGGTTCTCCCCAGCGCACTTCCAGGAATATTGGCAGCAATCATATTGAATACAGGAAGAATTGTAGGCGAGACAGCTGCGGTGGTCATGACTGCGGGTATGTCACCCTATATAGCAAAGTCTGCAAGCGAATCGGGTAGAACCCTTGCTGTGCACATGTATCTGCTTGCAAAGGAAGGCATATCCTTTGAAAAGGCATATGCCACAGCGACCGTGCTTGTAATTATCGTCTTATTGATCAACTTATCGACCAAGCTCGTAGCAAAACTGCTAAGCAGGGATAAGGATAAAGTCTGATGGAGAGGGGTATTATGGAAAACATAATTATCGATGTGAAAAAATTGGATTTGTTTTATGGCGAATTTCAGGCGCTCAAGTCCATTAATCTGAAAGTGAAAAAGAACAAAGTCACTGCGCTTATCGGACCTTCGGGATGCGGTAAGTCCACGTTTCTAAAGACAATCAACCGGATGAACGATCTTGTTGAAGGTGTAAGGGTCAATGGGGACATCCATCTGAATCGTGAGAATGTCTATCAGGACATAGATGTGATCGAGCTGCGAAAACGTGTGGGCATGGTGTTTCAAAAGCCGAACCCCTTTCCTATGAGCATCTATGATAACGTCGCATACGGTCCGAGAGCTCATGGCATTAAGAATAAAAGTGAACTCGATCAGATCGTTGAACAGAGTTTGAAAAAAGCGGCGATTTGGGATGAGGTCAAAGACAGGTTGAAAAAAAGCGCGCTTGGCTTATCGGGCGGGCAGCAACAAAGGCTATGCATCGCAAGAGCGCTAGCTGTAGAACCAGATGTACTGCTGATGGATGAGCCTACCTCTGCCTTAGATCCTATATCCACGCTTAGAATTGAAGAACTGGTAAATGAACTTAAGGAAAATTACACGATTGTGATCGTTACCCATAACATGCAGCAGGCGGGCCGAATTTCAGACCAGACCGCGTTCTTTTTAAACGGCGAAGTCATAGAGTTCAGCGATACAGTTGATCTGTTCAACCATCCAAGAGATGAGCGGACTGAGAACTACATCACAGGTAGATTCGGTTGATAGGAGAAGAGAATGAGTACATTAAGAGCGCATTTTGATTTAGAATTAAAAACACTGACGGATAAGATCATCAGTATGAGCACGCTAATTGAGAAGGCGATCGATCAGACCTTGCTCGCCCTTGTCAACAAGGACGAATCGCTTGCGAAGCAGGTGATTGCGGGGGATGATGTGTTTGATAGAATGGAGAAGGAAATCGAGGATGAATGCGTGTCTTTGATTTCTCGTCAGCAACCTGTCGCAAGTGACCTGAGGGCGATTTTTTCAATCATGAAGATCGTGACTGATTTTGAAAGAATCGCTGACCACTGTGAAGACATTTCAAGCATCACCTTGAATCTGATCACTCAGGATTACGTCAAGCCGCTGGTAGACATACCCAAGATGGCCGATCTGGTGAAGGAAATGGTACGGAAAACGGTGGACTGCTATATTGAGCAGGATGTGATCAAGGCAAGGCTCATATGCGCCAACGACGATGCCGTAGACAGATACTATCAACTGGTCATAGATGATGTGAAGCTTCTTCTAGCTGAAAAGCCTGAAGCAGCGGGTCAACTTCTCGATTTCCTGATGATAGCCAAGTACCTTGAGAGAATGGCCGATCATTCAACAAATATTGCCGAATGGGTGATCTATTCCGTAGAGGGTGAGCATTTTTCAAGCAATTAGCCTAGTGAACAAGTATTCGATATGGATACTTGTTTTTTATTCCAATCGCATAACAGACGTATTTGATTTATAATGTAATTAAATATTAAATCTCAAGTGGAGGATACTATGCAAAAAAGATTGCTGATTACCTATATTGTGCTTATCTCAGTGATGTTAAGCGCGTTCATATGGATTGTGAATAGTAGTTTGAGCGAATCGGTACAGTCGCAGTACGAGGTCCATTTTATCAATGAGCTAAATCTCCTGAAGACAATCATCGAGAAGGATCAGCCAGATTCTACAAGGATGCAGGAGTATTTCGATAAGATGGGACCGATCACTGATGCAAGGATCACCTATATCGACCGGCAAGGCATTGTGCTCGCGGACACCTATGAAAATCCTGAGCTGATGGACAACCACATCAACCGTGAGGAAGTTGAGGAACTGCTAAGTCAAAATGAATATGGTCTGGCGATAAGGTATTCCTCGACCATGAAAGAGAACTTCATGTATACGGCGACACTTATTTCCATAGATGGTGTGGATTACATTGTCAGAATATCAAAGCCGATGGCCGAACTTGAAGCGTTGAATAAGAATATTCAAAGATTTGCTGTGAACTTATCCATCTTCGCAGCTGTAGCGGCTTCTATGATGGGCTATTTTCTAAGCAAGTGGATGATTACTCCTATCCATGATTTGATAACCTCTGTCGGCTTAATTACAAGAGGCGATTATGGAAGAAAGATCTATCCTTATAGGAACGATGAAATCGGTAAACTGGCCGATTCTTTCGATTCGATGAGAGAGAACTTGTCGAGCACCATGACAGACCTGACGACAAGAAACGCAGAGCTCAAATCAATACTTAACAGCATGGTCAACGGTATCATTGCGGTTGACAGAAATAGAAATATCATTATGATCAACCAGCAATCCTTTGAGATCCTGAACCTTCCTGAACAATTTGTAGGAAAGCAGGACTCGATGTATAAAATCATCAAAAATGAGGAAATCATTCAAATGATAGATGAGGCGATGCACCTAGGCGTCGCAAAATCCAAAGAACTCGTCCATAATCATCTAGAAAAGACATTGAGAGTCTATATTCACCCCATACTTACAGAGACACGTGAGATCCTTGGTAGTATGATCATTCTTGAAGATGTCAGTCAAATCAGAAAGCTCGAACATATACGTTCTGAATTCGTGTCAAATGTATCCCACGAGCTAAAGACACCGCTCACCTCGATTATGGGGTTTGTAGACACTCTTAAAGCGGGGGCGATGAAGGACGGTGAGAAATCGAAGCGATTCCTAGGAATCATCGAGACTGAAGCCGAACGGTTACACCGCTTGATTAGCGACATACTGCTACTTTCAGAGATTGAAAGCGCTGAAAACGAACTGGATGCCACCAGGGTGGATATTTCGGATGTCATCAAAGAAGTGGTGGATATGATTTCGATCAATATCGACAGCAAGCCTGTGGAATTAAGCATCGAACATCTTGAAAAGGCGTTCGTCCTTGCCAATAGGGACAGGATAAAGCAAATGCTGATCAACTTGGTGGACAACGCCGTTAAATACACAGAAGTAGGGTATGTCCATATTCGTCTGACAACTAGCGGCAAGCATGCTGTTATTGAAATTGAAGATACAGGCATCGGTATCAGCGACGTGGACAAGGCAAGGTTATTTGAAAGGTTTTACCGGGTGGATAAGGCAAGATCGAGAAAAGCCGGCGGTACCGGTCTGGGGCTCTCGATCGTCAAACATATCATCAACCTATATAAAGGTGAAATTCATGTTCAAAGCAAAAGCGGCGAGGGATCTACTTTTCTTGTCCGCCTCCCGCTAGCATAAAAAAAACAGGAAGTCCTTTGGACTTCCTGTCGCATTCTGATGGATATCAATCCTGATCTTGCACTTCGCTTGCCTTGATATGAAGTTCAACCACACCTGTTAGGGTGTGCACATCCTCGATGAACTGATCGATCGATGTCAAAAGATTGCTGGTATCAAAGGTGATTTGAACATCAGCGATGCCGTTTTCCGGCGGTGACTGTCTGATTGTCAGCACGTTGCCGTTGATGCTGGCGATCATTTCTAAAATGCGTGAAAGTACGCCCTTTTCATGGGTGAGAACCAAAGAAAGCGTCAGTATCTTAGCTGTCATCTTTTCTTCAAGTGTGAATATGTGTTCTATGTACTTATAATAAGAACTTCTGCTTATGCCGACAGCTTTGACGGCCTCGGACACGCCCCTTACCTTTTTTTGCACGATCATCGATTTTGCTTCAATGACTTTGACAAATACTTCTGGAAGGACTTCTGTTGAAACAACTAAGTAACGGTGTGACATGTATGCCTCCTCTGTCTTATAATAGCTTAAGTATGACAGAATTTAAGAAAAAAATCAATGAGGGGCAAGTGACAAGTAGTCCTGAAAAAACAAAAGTGGATTGCGAACGTATGTTTGTGTTATATTGTAAATAGAATAAATTGCATTACAAAGTTGAAACATTAGAGTTGATTTTTTGATAAAAGCATGACAACATGGTAAGGGTGGTTTGTCCACTTAGCAGAAAAGAATAGATTAGGGGTGAGTTTATGGACGCTGGTAAAAAGAAAAGCGCCTACGATAATTCAAGTATTTCATCGCTCAAAGGCGAAGATAGGGTTAGGAAAAGACCTGGAGTAATTTTCGGTTCTGATGGACTGGAAGGTTGCCAGCATTCTTTTTTCGAAATTCTATCCAACTCGATAGATGAAGCTCGTGAAGGATATGGCGAAGTTATTAAGATTATCAGGCACGTGGATAAATCGATCGCCATACATGATTTCGGCCGCGGAATACCGCTGGGCTACAACCGCAAAGAAAAACGATACAACTGGGAACTGGTTTATTGCGAGCTATACGCAGGTGGAAAATACAACAACAATGATGGCGACAACTATGAATACAGTCTCGGTCTCAACGGTCTTGGCGCATGTGCGACACAATATGCATCAGAGTGGTTTGATGTAACAGTCTTTAGGGATGGCTGTAGGTTCGATCTGCATTTTGAAAAAGGTGTCAACATCAAGGGCCTTAAAAAGACAGAATACGAACAGGAGTGGACAGGATCGATTCAACACTGGAAACCTGATCTTGATGTATTTACGGATATCAATATTCCACTTGAATTTTTCCAGGACGTACTTAAAAAGCAAGCGGTCGTGAATGCGGGACTTAAGTTTGAGCTGTTTGACGAAGAATCCGAAGAGACATTCGTCTATCTTTACCGAAACGGCATACTCGATTATCTTGACGAAATAAATGAAGGCAAAGCGATTTCAGCAGTCATGCACTATACCGATCAGGGAAAGGGCAGCGATAGAAGCGATAAGCCGGAATATAAGGTGAAAGCCGAAGTAGCATTCGCCTTTAACAATGAAGTGAATAGAATTGAATACTACCATAACTCAAGCTTCCTTGAACACGGCGGCGCACCGGATAAAGCAGTGAAGTCGGCATTCATAAGCGAAATTGACAAGTACATCAAAAAGCTAGGGAAGTATCAGAAAAACGAAAAGAAAATTTCATTTATCGATATCCAAGATAGTCTGGTGCTGGTGGTCAACTCCTTTTCCACATTGACAAGCTATGAAAACCAGACCAAAAAGGCGATCAACAACAAGTTCATTCAGGAGTTTCTCACTGAGTTTATTCGTCATGAACTGGAAATCTACTTTATCGAAAACAAAATGGAAGCGGAACGGGTCATCGATCAGCTCTTGATCAATAAAAGGAGCAGGGAGAACGCTGAAAAAACCAGACTGAACATACGTAAGAAGCTGAACCAAAAGATTGACCTTACCAATAGAATAAAAAAATTCGTCGACTGCAGAACCAAGGTGATCAGCGAAAGAGAAATATATATTGTAGAGGGAGATTCGGCACTTGGAGCATGTAAACTTGCTAGAGATGCTGAGTTCCAAGCGCTAATGCCTGTGCGGGGTAAAATACTCAACTGTCTTAAAGCGGATTACGATAAAATCTTTGCTAGTGATATCATCGTGGATCTGATCAAAGTTTTAGGGTGTGGAATAGAAATAAAATCAAAACACGCCAAGGATATGGCGACCTTTGATCTTGATGCCTTAAGATGGGACAAGGTAATTATCTGTACGGATGCGGATGTCGACGGTTTTCAGATCAGAACGCTGATCTTGACGATGCTTTATCGATTGATGCCTACGCTCATAGAAGAGCAAAAGGTCTTTATCGCAGAGTCGCCTCTGTTTGAAATCAGTACAAAGAAGAAAACGTATTTCGCCTATAACGAGAAAGAAAAAGCGAACATACTTGAAGAGATAGGAACCGAAAAGTATCAGCTTCAGCGTTCAAAAGGACTAGGTGAGAATGAGCCTGACATGATGTGGGAAACAACAATGTGTCCGACTTCAAGGCGTCTAGTCGCTGTTCGAGTGGACGACGTCGAAAAGGCGGAAATCATGTTCAACACACTGCTGGGTGACGATCTGCAAAGTCGTAAAGCCTTTATTGAAAAACACGGTGCATATTATATCGATCAGCTTGATATCAGTTAGGAGGTGACGCTTTGAAGAATGAACATCTAGTCATAAGACAAAACATAACAGATACTTTACAAGAAAACTACATGCCCTATGCGATGAGTGTCATCGTATCAAGGGCGATTCCTGAAATAGATGGATTCAAGCCATCCCACCGTAAGCTTCTATATACCATGTATAAGATGGGACTCCTAAAGGGCAATCGTACTAAATCGGCAAACGTGGTCGGGCAAACGATGAAGCTGAATCCTCACGGAGACATGGCGATCTATGAGACGCTGGTTCGTCTCACAAGGGGGCACCAGGCGCTACTGCATCCCTATATCGATTCTAAGGGTAACTTCGGTAAGGCGAATTCTAGGGATATGAAATTTGCAGCGAGTAGGTATACGGAGGTAAAACTTGACGCGATCTGCAAAGAACTTTTTGCGGATATCGATAAGAACACGGTAGACTTTGTAGATAACTACGATGCGACGATAAAAGAACCGGTACTGCTTCCGACCACTTTCCCCAATATCCTGGTCAGTGCCAACAAGGGGATAGCTGTAGGTATGGCGAGCAGTATCTCAAGCTTTAACTTGGTCGAGGTCTGCAATATGACAATAGCCAAGCTGCAAGGAACAGATATCGATCCGTTCGATTACTTGTCTGGACCGGATTTCAGTACAGGCGCTACGCTCCTTTATGATGAAAAAGCCCTACGCAGCATTTACGAGACAGGTGGCGGATCAGTAAAGTTAAGATCGAAATATAGTTACGATAAAAAGAACAATTGTCTAGAAATATCTGAAATACCATATTCGACAACCGTAGAAGCCATCATAGATAAAATTGTAGATTTAATAAAATCAGGTAAGATCAAGGAAATAAATGACGTTCGTGACGAAACGGATCTAAAGGGTTTAAAAATCGCTCTAGATCTTAAGCGTGGAACGGATCACGAAGTTTTGATTCAAAAGTTGTTCAAACTGACACCGCTTGAGGATAATTTCTCATGCAATTTCAATATTTTGGTCAATGGACGTCCGCGTGTTATGGGTATAGTCGAGATTGTTCATGAGTGGATTCTCTTTAGACTGGGATGTATACGTCGACAATTGGAATTTGATCTGATAGGTCTTAACGAAAAATTACATTTACTTCTTGGACTTGAACGAGTCCTTTTGGATATCGATCAAGCGATAAAAATCATCCGTGAAACAAAGGATGACAAGGCGGTTATTCCCAATCTGATGAAGGCTTTCTCAATAGATGAAGTCCAATCTGAGTTTGTCGCAAATATCAGACTGCGTAATCTGAATAAGGATTATCTGATCAAAAGGATAGAAGAGATCGTAAAGCTTAAGAACGAGATCAAGCACAATGAATCCTTGCTCGAATCAGATGTACGCATCAAACAGCTCATGGTAACACAGCTGAAGCGAGTGATTGAGGAATACGGTAAACCAAGGTTGACAGAAGTCATCCATGAGCATGAGCAGATCGATATCAGCTCAGAAGACCTGATTGAGGATTATAATGTCAAGCTCTTCCTGACCGATCACAGCTATTTTAAAAAGATCACCCTCACATCGCTTCGTGCAAGCAATGTACACAAGGTGAAGGATGATGACGAAATGGTTCAGGAGATAGATGCTTCCAACCTATCCGATATCATGTTCTTTACAGATAAGCAAAACGTCTACAAAATGAAAGCGCATGAGTTTGATGACCACAAGGCTTCAGAGCTAGGTAACTACTTACCGAATATCATAGATCTTGAGCCAGGTGAACGCGTCATCTACATGCATGCGACAACGGAGTATGATGGATGGTTCCTTTTCAACTTCAATAACGGAAAACTTGCCAAAGTACCTGCAAGCAGCTACGAGACCAAGCAAAACCGTAAGAAGCTGCTTAAGGCTTATTCCGATAAATCACCACTCATCAGCATGATGCATATCGTTGAAGATGCGGATATCGCTGTCGTAAGAACTGAAAATGACGGAATGAAGAACCTATTGCTGTTCTCGACTGCGCTCGTGAATGAAAAAGCATCCAGAAGCACTCAAGGTGTGCAGGTGCTTAGGCTTAAAAAAGATAGTTGGATGACCTCTGCGATTTTAGCAAGGGATATCGATCTTGATAAACCTGACCTATATAGGTCAGCTACCATTCCTGTAGCAGGTGTACGCATCAGTCCGCTTGATAATTTCAATCACCCGGATCTCTAAAATCAACCATAATAGTAAGCCTCGCATAGTAACTATGCGAGGCTTACTTTGTTAAGTTTAAGTAAAATGCTTGTTGAAAGAGCATTTTGATGATAGACTAATACGCAGACATACGTTCGATGATTCTAAATTGACATTTCCAATCGACACATCTTTCGGCACAACTAAGTATCTATGTGCTATTCCACGAACGTCTTATGAATAATATCAAGTGCGGTGACTCCTTAAAACGCCATATGTGGCGTTCTTTTCATGTTTATGACAGAGAGCCCTGCACTATTATCATACGTGAAATTCTTGAGTTTAACTTAGGAATATGGGTATTAAGAAATTGATATGTCAACATGAATCGCAACCAACCACATTAAAGGAGACATATATGGATTTATCGAAATTTGAAGCCCTCGGATTAGGCGAGGCATCACTAAAAGCAATTGGCATTAAAGGTTTTGAAGAACCAACGCCAATTCAAGCACAAGCAATACCGATTATCTTAAGCACTAAAGATGATATCGTAGGTCAAGCACAAACAGGTACTGGTAAAACGGCTGCTTTCGGTCTTCCAATACTTGAGCTTATCGACGAGAACAAAAAAGGAATCAAGGCTTTGGTTGTAACTCCAACTAGAGAACTTGCAGTTCAAGTTTCTGAAGAGCTTTACTCCTTCAAAAGAAGCAAAAAAATCAAAGTGACACCAATTTACGGTGGTTCATCAATCGAACGTCAAATCAAGCGTTTGAAAGAAGGTACGGATATTGTCATCGGTACGCCAGGTAGACTTATCGACCTGATCAACAGAAAAGTGCTTCACCTTGAAGATCTGGATTTCCTAGTTCTTGACGAAGCGGATGAAATGTTGAACATGGGTTTTGTTGAGGATATTGAGTATATCATCAAACATGCCAACAAGAACAAAAGAACGTTCCTGTTCTCAGCAACAATGCCAAGTCGTATTCTTTCAATTGCAAAAAACTACATGAACCAGTTCCAAACAATCACTGTTAAAAAGAAGGAACTCACTACAAATCTGACTGATCAGATCTATTTTGAAGTTGCTAGTCGTGATAAGTTTGAAGCGCTGACAAGAATTATCGATATCGAAGCTGAATTCTTCGGAATTGTTTTCTGTCGTACAAAAGCAGATGTAGACAATGTTTCCACTCACCTGATGGAAAGAGGCTATGACGCTGAAGGTCTTCACGGCGACTTGTCTCAGCATCAACGTGAGCGTGTATATAAGAAGTTTAAATCTAAAAAAACTAATATACTTGTCGCTACCGACGTTGCAGCCCGTGGACTTGATGTCAACGATCTGACTCACGTTATCAACTATTCAATTCCTCAAGACCCAGAAAGTTACGTTCACAGAATTGGACGTACGGGTCGTGCGGGTAAAGAAGGTACAGCGATTACATTTGTGACTCCAGCTGAGTATAGAGGCTTGGTTCATATTCAAAAAATCGCTAATACAAGCATTCGTAAAGAGCAGATTCCACAAGTTGAAGATATTATCAGACAAAAACGCGCCAATATTCTCGAGGAAATCAAAGAGACTATTCTTAATGAATCACTTGAAGAGTATGCTGACATCACTGAGCAATTGATGAATGAGTTCGAAGGCCAAACGGTACTTAACGGACTGTTAAAATATTTCTTAAAAGATACATTATCTGAAGAGAATTATAGTGAAATTAAAGATGTATCTGTCGATCGTCAAGGTAAGACAAGATTATTTGTCGCAAAAGGACGCAAAGACGGTTTCTCAGTTAAAAAATTAATCGATATGATCCAAGAAGAAGTTGAAATTCAATCGTTCAAAATCAAAGAAATCAAGATTTTTGATGCATTTTCATTTGTGAGTATGCCATTTGAAGAAGCAGAAACTCTTATTTACAATCTGAACAGTAAAAACAAGAACAGAAAACCAATTATCGAGCATGCAAAACCAAGTGCTGGCGGACCAAGCAGATCCGGCGGAAGTGCTGGAGCTAAAAAACCATACAAAAAAGATGGCGGTTACAAAAAAGAAGGCGCTCCAAAACGTAGCAGTGGGAGTCGTGAAGGAAGAAAATAATGAAAAAATTCCTAAAGACAATAGGTGCGGTGAGTGTGATTGTGGTCACCGCATACTCAATTTATCATTTAATCAGGCTTATTAAAAAGTACGATGTCTTATCACTTCTTTATGGATTCGATCTTCTTCACAGAGGACACGAAGGCATAATTGATATTTCACGTAAGGGAGTCAAATTTATTTCCCGAAAAAGCGAAGAAAATTTAGACGCTTTTTCGGAGTATTTAAAGGCAAACGGATACCGTCTCGTGGGTCGTTTTGGTCGCTCTGACCTCTACGATTACCAAGGGGTAGAGGTGATTGTGAAGCAATCGATGCTCTTTAACAAGTACTACCTTTTTGAAGTATATAATGAAAGCTTTTTTGAAGCGGAACTCTCTGCTTAAAAAAAACTTTAAAAAACAAAAAAAAGTTGAAAAACATGATTGACACTTAAAACCTCCCATGATAAGATAGTTCTTGTCGTTAGGACATCGGGGCACACACAAAACACAGTGCCCCAGATATTCCAAGGTAGCTCAACGGTGGAGCAACCGGCTGTTAACCGGTAGGCTGTGGGTTCGAGTCCCACCCTTGGAGCCAAACGTGCCTGAGTGGCGGAACTGGCAGACGCACAGGACTTAAAATCCTGCGAGATTTAACCCTCGTACCGGTTCGATTCCGGTCTCAGGCACCAAGCTTTTCATTGACATTATGGACATGAGAAGTTACACTAAACATGTATAACGCGGGATGGAGCAGTTGGTAGCTCGTTGGGCTCATAACCCAAAGGTCACAGGTTCGAATCCTGTTCCCGCAACCACATGGCCCCTTGGTCAAGCGGTCAAGACACCGCCCTTTCACGGCGGTAACAGGGGTTCGATTCCCCTAGGGGTCACCACAACAATTCTTAGTTGATGATTACATTGGCTGAGAATTCATGGGAGCATAGCTCAGCTGGGAGAGCGCTTGCCTTACAAGCAAGATGTCATAGGTTCGATCCCTATTGTTCCCACCAACGCAACACTTTGTGTTGCACCTAATAAAAGCGGTCCGGTAGTTCAGCTGGTTAGAACGCCAGCCTGTCACGCTGGAGGTCGAGGGTTCGAATCCCTTCCGGATCGCCATTTTATTTCTTTGAAATAGAATATTTAATACGCCGATGTAGCTCAATTGGTAGAGCAATTGACTTGTAATCAATAGGTCGCGGGTTCGAGTCCCATCATCGGCTCCATATTTTTTTTTAGCTTTTTTCATGGAGGAGTTCCCGAGTGGCCAAAGGGGACGGACTGTAAATCCGTTAGCAGAGCTTTCGCTGGTTCGAATCCAGCTTCCTCCACCAACTTAACTTTTTATTATAGAGTGGCAAGCAGCTTGTACTACAGGTGCTGAGAACGGAATAATAAAAAGTGGTCATCGCAAAGCGCTGAAAGTGCATTAATGTCCATCGGCAACGATGATTTAGTTTGACTAAAAACTCACATCTGCCTGAGTGGCGGAACTGGCAGACGCACAGGACTTAAAATCCTGCGAGATTTAACCCTCGTACCGGTTCGATTCCGGTCTCAGGCACCAGCTTTTCATTTACTAGCATAGATGAAAAGGACCAATCTCAATACTGAGATTGCATACTATATGGCGGCGTAGCTTAGTTGGCTAGAGCGTTCGGTTCATACCCGAGAGGTCGGTGGTTCGAGTCCACTCGCCGCTACCAATTTTGTATTCCTTTTATACAAAATGCCCCTCCGGCAAACGAGCTTGTTTTTTAGGTCGTGAAGAGGAGAAAAACTAAACATATGGAGAGGTACCGAAGCGGTCATAACGGGGCGGTCTTGAAAACCGTTAGGGTGCAAGCCCACGTGGGTTCGAATCCCACCCTCTCCGCCAATCAGTTTTTTATTGCAGACGTTAAGTTAAACAGAGTTTATACTGAAAGTCGAGGCAATAAAAAACGGTCATCGCACAGCGATGAGATTACATTATTATATCCCGAACTTTGTGAGGGAACAAAATCTGGAGAAGTACTCAAGTGGCTGAAGAGGCTCCCCTGCTAAGGGAGTAGGCCTGTTAAAGGGCGCGAGGGTTCAAATCCCTCCTTCTCCGCCAGATATATTGCAGGTGTTGTCTGCAATACGCCCCGCCGGCCAATAAGCTTGTCTTTTAGGTTATGTAGAGGTGCTGAAGTTCTCGGTAAAACACTGAGAACTTCATACAACAAATTTGGATACAGGGGCGTAGCTCAGTTGGTAGAGCAGTGGTCTCCAAAACCACGTGCCGAGGGTTCAAGTCCTTTCGCCCCTGCCATTTTCTTTTACTGATCTTAGACAGTGAAAAGCATTGAAATCACATCGGAGTGTAGCGCAGCTTGGTAGCGCACCTGGTTTGGGACCAGGGGGTCGAAGGTTCGAATCCTTTCACTCCGACCATTTCTTTCACACATATCCTGTGCGAAAGGCCCCCACCGGCAAGTGAGCTTGTATTTCAGCTCACGAAGAGGTGGAAAATTCATGCACCAAACCTATGTGGGCGTATAGCTCAGCTGGTTAGAGCGCACGCCTGATAAGCGTGAGGTCGGTGGTTCGAGTCCACTTATGCCCACCACATATTTTACAGAATGTATTCTGTAAAACAATTTTAGTTTTGGACCATTAGCTCAGTTGGTTAGAGCATCCGGCTCATAACCGGCAGGTCTGGGGTTCGAGTCCCTGATGGTCCACCATCTGCACTTTATCAATGTAGTTGGTATAAGCTAAAATATAAGTGCCAATAGCTCAGCTGGATAGAGCAACGGCCTTCTAAGCCGTAGGTCCGGGGTTCGAATCCCTGTTGGCACGCCATTTTCTTTACAGTCCTATTTTGGGGATTCGCCAAGCGGTAAGGCACCGCCCTTTGACGGCGGCATTCATAGGTTCAAATCCTATATCCCCAGCCATTTAGTTTTTTATTGCAGACGATAGGTTAAACGAAGTTTATACCGAAAGTCGAGGCAATAAGCAAACGGTCGTTGCACAGCAACGAAAATACATTAATCTTTTTCGAGCAAAGTGAGAGATTAAAATTTAGTTCGCTCTGCGAACAACATGCCCAGATAGCTCAGTTGGTAGAGCAGTGGATTGAAGCTCCACGTGTCGGCGGTTCGACTCCGTCTCTGGGCACCATGAGGACACATCACTTTAGTGGTGTGTTTTTACTTTTTTGATATATTGAACTTAGTCGAACCAGCCGGAAGTTTGCTTGCGCAAGATAAGAGATGTAAGCCGCTAAACGTTGTTTACACTACAAAACAACAGGCGCTGGGCGCTACGAACAAAATACGTTCGTAGGCGACTCCGTCTCTGGGCACCATGAGGACACATCACTTTAGTGGTGTGTTTTTACTTTTTTGATATATTGAACTTAGTCGAACCAGCCGGAAGTTTGCTTGCGCATGATAAGAGATGTAAGCCGCTAAACGTTGTTTACACTACAAAACAACAGGCGCTGGGCGCTACGAACAAAATACGTTCGTAGGCGACTCCGTCTCTGGGCACCATGAGGACACATCACTTTAGTGGTGTGTTTTTACTTTTTTGATATATTGAACTTAGTCGAACCAGCCGGAAGCTTGCTTGCGCAAGATAAGAGATGTAAGCCGCTAAACGTTGTTTAAACTACAA
Source organism: Fusibacter sp. A1 (assembly GCF_004125825.1). Lineage (NCBI taxonomy): Bacteria > Bacillati > Bacillota > Clostridia > Eubacteriales > Fusibacteraceae > Fusibacter > Fusibacter sp. A1. Next base: position 63,187 of record NZ_QQWI01000014.1, read on the forward strand.
AACAACAGGCGCTCGGCGCTACGAGCAAAGTGCGTTCGTAGGGGAAAGTTAGCGAGGTTAGTAAAATAGGCGAAATCGATTTCGGTTTTTTAGGATATTGCATGCAAGCGTTTGCAACAGGTGTGTCGGTTGTTGGTTTTTTAGGTGTTAAATTACTGTAAAAACCTCTTGACGACTAAAAGGAAAACGTAGTGCTATAATTTGAATGTCGAAAGCGGTTTCGAAACTGCTTGTCGTATTAGTAATCGTAATGCCAATTTTTTTTGGCATTTAACGAAATCGATTTCGAAACATGCCGATCGTGCCATATCGAGTATAATTGGGTTTGCGAAAATGGTTTCGAAAACTTGAAAGGCGGTCCTCATGATTACAATATACGACATTGCAAAAGCATGTGATTGCTCGAGTGCGACTGTATCGAAAGCGCTTAATAATTATCCTGACATCAACATAAATACGAAGGAACGGATTTTGGAGAAGGCGCGAGAAATGGGGTTTACTCCAAATTCTCATGCTCGGGCACTCAGCACTAAGAAAACTTGGAATATAGGGGTTCTTTTTGAAGATGAAAGCCATAGCGGCTTAACGCACTACTACTTCTCAAATATCCTGCAAGCGGTGAAGGAGCAAGCTGAAGAAAAAGGCTATGATATCACCTTCATATCCAAGAATTTAGGTGATGTGGAAATGTCCTACTTAAAACATTGTAGGAGAAGGAAAACAGATGGCGTTGTCATTACTTGCATTCAATTTGACAACAAGCAAGTTCAGGAGCTGATGGTCAGTGAAATTCCAGTGGTACTTATTGATCATATCTCAGAGTTTGCAAGTTCAATAGTATCTGATAATTTTGCAGGTGTATATGACTTGACATCTTACCTTATCAGTCTTGGGCATAAGGATATCGCTTATATATACGGACACGAATCCTATGTTACTACTGAGCGAATCAGAGGGTTTAAAAAAGCGATGGTTGATGCAGACCTTGATATTCCTAAAAGTAATTTCATAAAGTCCAACTATCACGATAAGGAAGCGACCATTCAAGCGGTTGAAATGATTGTAAAAAGCGGCAACATGCCAACGGCGGTTATTTTTCCCGACGATTACTGCGCAGTGTGGGCGATCAACACTTTTAGAAGTTTGGGAGTCTGTATACCCGAAGACATCTCAGTTGCAGGATTCGATGGACTTGAAATCGGAGAAATGGTAGATCCGCGATTGACAACCATGAAGCAAAACACGGTACAACTTGGAAAACAAGCGGCTCTAAAGTGTATTGACATTGTAGAGTCCAAAACAGAGACGGTTACTCAACTCTCTGTAGGTTTAGACTTAATCAAAGGTGGTACTTGTCAGGAACCAAGAAAGTGAAAGAGGTAAGAGTTCACTTTTAGGTATCTTATGTCAATTCCATATAGCAAAAATCGGAATAATCAATTGGGAGGAAACAATGAAAAAACTTTTGGCACTTTTAGTAATCTGTTTGACTGTAGTTGCTGTTTTCACAGGATGTGCGAAAACAAACGAGGCTGAGTTAAATGTAGCGGTTGATGAGTCTAAAGACTATTCAACTGAGAAGTTAGTCATTTGGTCGTTCACAGATGAGTTGGCAACTGCAGGTGACATTGATCACTTTAAGGAAATGTACACTGCACCAGGTAAAGCGTTTGAAGGTATGGAAGTAGAGTTCATCGCAGTATCGATTCAAGATGGTTACATGGATAAGATTCTTCCAGCGCTAGAAGCGGGTAACGGTCCTGACATTTTCACTGGTGAGTTAGACCATATCAAACAATTTATCGAAGCTGGTTACTACGCTAACATTGAAGCGATGATGGAAAACGATCCAGAAGTTGATTTAACAGCAGAAAAAGCGGACTATAAAGATTACATCTGGCAGTCTGGTATCGACCCTGCTACTGGTAAACTAGCAGCTCTATCTTGGCAGGTAACTCCTGGCGCTGTCTTCTTTAAAGTAGATATGGCAGCTCAAGTATGGGGTAGTGAAGCTGGATTCCCGGCTGAAGGTTCTGCGGATTACAATACAGCAGTTACTGAATGGATGAACAAAAACAAGTTCAACACGGTAGATAACTTGCTACAAGCTCAAAAAGATGTAAAAGCGTTCAATCCAAACTGGCGTTTGTTCCCAGACGATCAAGCAGTTAGATTCTTTGCTGCAGGTACAAATGATCCTGCTAAATGGATCACAGAAGATGGAAAATTAAACGGCGAAAAAATCAAAGAGCAAATCCCATACATTAATCTCGTAAAAGAAATGTACGGTGAAGCAATTAAAGACTCTCTTACTGCGAATGCAGGTGAATGGAGTGGTCCATGGTTCGACGCTATGGACAAGGACTTAACAGATGCTGAAGGTAACACTTGGCAGGTAATGGCATACTCAATGCCTACATGGGGTCTTAAGTACGTTATCGAACCTAACATGGAAAAAGTAGATGCTGATGGTAACACATTCCCTAAACCAGGTGAAGATGCTGACCAAGCAACTAAAGATGCATATGAAGCAGCAGCTTTCAAAGGTAACTGGGGTATGGCATCAGGTCCTAACTCTTACTTCTGGGGTGGTACTTACCTAGGAGTCAACGCTGACACTAAACTTCCTGAAGTTTCATTCGCATTCTTAAAATCAATGTTGTTTGATAAAGAGCGTTTGGTTGAGCGTCAAGCAGCGGATAGCGACATGTACTCTGTTGAATCTGTAATGGCACCGGTTATCGCGAGCTACGATGGTCGTCAATCACTTGGTGGCATGAACCACTTAGAAGTATTCAACAAAGAAGCTGCAAAAATCAATCTGTCGAACATCACTACTTACGACAGAGGTCTTAACGATTTGATGAATACACACTTAACTAACTACAAGCAAGGTGCTGACGGTTACGATTCTATCTCAGACGTTCTTGAAGCATTCTATGCAGATGTTCAGGTTACTTATCCTGAAATCTTCGTTGAAGGATTACCGACTGAATAATATACTGATTTTTATGCAAAAGTAGACAATATGTCTACTTTTGCTTTGGAGGTTTAATATGAAAAAAATTAAAGACAGAGTTGGATACCTATTTATATCTCCATTTTTCCTTGTATTCTTCCTATTTAATGCATATCCAATTTTCTTTACCTTATATCTTTCTATGACAAGATATAAGGGTTATGGTCCTAAGTTATTTATAGGCGCTGAAAACTTTATGTTGATATTCAAAGATCCCAACGTCGTTGACGCATTCATGAATACGATTAAAATCTGGGGTGTGAATATTGTTTTCCAAGTCTTTTTAGCACTATTGCTTGTTATGGTGTTCTCAGATATCAAGTACAAGGTAAAGGGGTTAGGTTTTTTCAGAGTTATTTTCTATTTGCCGAACTTGATTGCGGCAGCAACAATCGCACTGGTTTTTGTAAAGTTACTAGATAAGGACTATGGTGTTTTAAATCAGTTCCTATTCAGTATCGGTTGGATTAATGAATCCATAGGCTGGTTGACAAAGCCAATACTCGCTCAGATGAGTGTATCGGGTATTCAAACTTGGATGTGGTTTGGTAACTCATTCATTCTTTTCATGGCATCGGTTCAAGCGGTGAGTAAAGAAACGTATGAAGCGGCTGCCATAGATGGTGCAGGAAGATTTCAGGTCCTAAAAAACATCACGCTTCCTTCTATAAAGCCTATTTTGATGTATGTCATGATTACTGGGTTAATAGGTGGTTTGCAATTGTTTGATATTCCATTCTTGATCACAGATGGTCGAGGGTTCCCAGAAGGTAGTTTAAACACGATGATTGTCTATATCTATAATATGGCATTTGTTTATAAGAATTATGGTTATGCATCCGCACTATCTTTTGCATTATTTATCCTAATTATGACATTCACAGTGGTATTCACAGTGATGACAAATCGAAATGAAATCAGGGAATTCCTTGAAAGGCGTAAGGTAAATAAGGAAAGAAAGAAAAAACTTATGTCATCGAAAGGAAGTGCTAACAATGAGTAATGAAATACGTCAAGAGATAGATTTTGAAGAACTAAAAAGACAAAATCTACGTTCGGCAAAAGCAAGAAAAAGAAAGAAGTTCATCATTTTCTCGATAGTATATACTTTTTTAGCTGCGCTAGTAGTGATTTCAATTATTCCATTCTGGATTGTAATTATTAACGCAACCCGTGATGGAATGGCTATTTCAACACAAGGTATCACTATTTTCCCAGGTTCAAGTCTGATGGAAAACTATAGGATATTGACTGATAACGTAGATATTGTACGGGGCTTTTTAAACTCGCTTAAGATTGCTACACTAGTGACATTCTTATCGGGTTATTTCTCCGCGCTGACGGCATATGGATTTCACATGTATGATTTTAAGGGTAAAAATGTGCTGTTTGGTATCATTCTTGTATTTATGATGATTCCAAGTCAGTTGGCATTCTTAGGGTATGTAAAGTGGATGACTCAAATTGGTTTAATGGATACTCATGCCGCTTTAATCATTCCAGCAGTGGCTTCAATCGGTACTGTGTTCTTCTTAAGGGCTTATATCAGTTCTGCACTAAGTAAGGAGCTTATCGAGTCTGCAAGGATCGATGGTGCAGGTGAACTCTTTATTTTTCATAGAATTGGATTGCCACTTATGGCTCCAGGCGTTGCCACGATGTCGATATTCACATTTATCGGTTCTTGGAACAACTACCTAAGCGCTAGGGTAATACTAAGTTCTAAAGCCAATGAGACACTGCCTATGGTGATCTCATCGCTTAAGGCACTAAGAATCTGGCATCAAAATCAAGGCGCGATCTACCTAGGCTTTGCAATTTCGATCGTACCGATTGTAATTGTCTTTATCTTTGCATCGAAATACCTGATTGAAAATATTTCTGCAGGTGCTGTAAAGGGTTAGTTAACGCAATGCGAAAGTAAAAGCGAAAAGGCATCTCAGTAGAGATGTTTTTTCGCTTTTGCAGACTTATCCCAAAGGAGTTTTATGACCGTAAAGAGCATATTGGCGAGTTATTCAAAAAAAATGCAATATCGCTTGACTCCTATGTATTCCTATGATAAGATATTACTTGTCGTCACGACATTTGTTTGACAGTATAATTCTTAAACCGTCAGTCAAATCATGTATATCGCGGGATGGAGCAGTTGGTAGCTCGTTGGGCTCATAACCCAAAGGTCACAGGTTCGAATCCTGTTCCCGCAACCACATGGCCCCTTGGTCAAGCGGTCAAGACACCGCCCTTTCACGGCGGTAACAGGGGTTCGATTCCCCTAGGGGTCACCAAATCAGTTTTTTATTGCAGGCGATAGGTGTTCGATTCTGAACACCGAAAGCCGAGGCAATAAACAAACGGTCGTCGATTTTGACGAGATCACATCAATGTCTTTCGTGCCTAGCACGGAAATTCAATCTGGGAGCATAGCTCAGCTGGGAGAGCGCTTGCCTTACAAGCAAGATGTCATAGGTTCGATCCCTATTGTTCCCACCAAAGTAGTTTTATTTTGCAGCGGCAGGTGTACGTAAGTACTACCGAGAAGCGAGGCAAAATAAAACGGTCACAAGCTTGCTTGTGAACTTACATTAATGTCTTTCGCACCTAGTGCGGAATTCATCAATAAGCGGTCCGGTAGTTCAGCTGGTTAGAACGCCAGCCTGTCACGCTGGAGGTCGAGGGTTCGAATCCCTTCCGGATCGCCAATTAATTTTTTGTTTCAGAGCGGCAAGCAGCTTGTACTTCAGGTGCTGAGAGCGGCGAAATAAAAAATGGTCATCGCACAGCGATGAAATCACCTTACGCCGATGTAGCTCAATTGGTAGAGCAATTGACTTGTAATCAATAGGTCGCGGGTTCGAGTCCCATCATCGGCTCCATTTATTCGACATAATTTAAACATCACTTCAAGTGATGTTTTTTTGGTTTTTGCACTGATTTTGTGTTATTCTATTGTTTGTTAAGCAAAATACATAATCGGCGATTGATGATAATAGATAATGAAAGCGAGTAGTTGATGAAACCACAGACTGTTAAGATTCATACGAAGAACAATGACTATCAACATATCGAAGTAATCAAGAACAATAGAAAAAAACGAAGTAAATATGGCGAGTTTTTTGTAGAGGGTGCCAAGTCGATCAATAATATCGTCGCTAACGGCTGGAAGATAAACGCGTTCATCTATGCGATGGAACAGCCTCTTTCGGATTGGGCAAAGGACATCTTAGCAACCTCTAAAGCTACAATCCATTACGAGCTTAAACATGAACTGATGCTTGATCTGAGTGATAAGAACGAGGATTATTCAGAGATTCTAGCTCTTGTTGAGATACCGCAGGACAGCTATGATAGAATACCGCTAAAAAAGGATGCGCTCATCGTTCTTTTCGATAGGCCTTCCAATCATGGTAACTTAGGAACGCTACTGAGGTCGTGCGAAGGACTTGGAGTAGACGGAGTGATCCTATCAGGTCATGGAGTCGACTTATATGATGTGAAGACGATCAGAGCCAGTTTGGGAACAATGTTTTCTGTTCCAGTGGTTAGAGCATCCTCTTTTCAAGAGGTGCATGAGTGGATTGATAATGTCAAAGAGCAGCTTCAGGACTTTCAGGTTGTGGGTTCGACATCTGCTACTGACATGATGGTGGATGACGCGATCTTTACACATCCCACTATGCTTCTTGTCGGCAATGAGACACTTGGGCTGAGCCACAACTTCACAGAGCTCTGTGATGTCATGGTCAAGATTCCGATGTATGGACGTATCACATCATTCAATGTTGCTTGTGCGGCATCTATGATGTTGTATGAAATCGATAGACAAAGACGTAAAGGTATCTGATATGAGAAGGTTCTATCAACGCGGTAGGACTTTTTTCATGAAGAATGGACTGAAGAGGTGACTATGCAACTTGCCAATTTTAAAGAAAAACTGATCGAATCATTGATCGGTAATGTTTTAATGTTCGGACTCAATTTGATTTTCCCCATGGTCATCAGCAGAATTTACGGTGTTGAGACCTATGGCAGTTATGTTTATGGAATCACGATCATCTCGATAGCGCTTTTTATGGCAAACTTGGGGATGGATGTCGGGTTGCTGTATTACATACCCAAGACTGGCAACCGGTATGTGACTTCCAGTTTTGTCCTAAATGTGTTTACCTCCGCATTGGCCATGCTTATCATCCACTTGTTTATGCCCAGAACACTGAGCCCTTATTTGGGGCTTGTATGGCTGCTTTCCGCGGAGCAACTCTTTTTTAGCATCTATAGGGCGAGACATCATATAAAAAGTTTTTTTCTTATCAAATCATTCGTAGGGATTTGTATGACGATCCTAATCTCCTACATCCTATATCTGAGATTTGGACCGACAGAACTTAACATTGTCATCGCGACCTACTTATCGGCCATTCTTTCAACAGCATTTTATGCTTATCAGAACAGAAGTATGTTTGGTGGGTTTGAACTTAAAACAGAGTTTGTTTTCTACTCGCTTACAGTGATCTTGGGCGGAGTGATGTCGCTGCTTATCGCTTATATCGACATCGTCATGATCGAGGCGATGATGACCAAGGCTGATGTGGGCTTATATAAGGTTGCGACTGAACTGGCGCAACTTCCATCCTTCTTTCTAAGAATCGTCAATACGGTATTTCCTCCGTTGGTCTCTAAACTGTACCATGAAGGTAATCTGCCGGAAGTCAGACGACTTTACGAACGCATCACAAGGTATCTTTTTGTCTTATCGAGTATCACAATTCTTATCATCCTACTCTTATGGAAACCGATACTCTCCCTTTATGGTGTGGAATATCTGGTGGCGAAAAACGTACTCATCTATCGAGGAATAGGACAACTCGTCAATGCTAGTGTGGGCAGTGTCTGGTATATTGTGCTGATGACCGGGCACCAAAAGATTAGATTGATTTCGATTCTGGCATCTGCCTTGATCAATATCACGCTTAACTATCTTTTGATTCCACCAATGGGGATTGACGGGGCCGCCTTAGCAAGTATGGCTTCGACTGTGTTTATCAATATCATCGGTTTTTTCGTTGTAAAAAAAATTCTCGATGCCAAAGTGTTCTATATCATCTAGCGCCACGAGGATGCATACAGCTCCATTTTCAAATATGAATAAGAGTTAATACCAAACGGAGTTGAATTAGCTGTAAAGGCGTGATATGGTTGGATACAAGGTACTATTAACAACAGGAGAATGGACATGAAAAAAAATATCAAACAGTTTCTACTAATCAATCTGGGATTACTTGTAATGGCAATCGGCCTTCATTTCTTCTTGATCGCGGCGGATCTTGCGGTAGGTGGCATCACTGGTCTTGCAATGGTGATCAATCATTATCTGCCTCAGATTCCGATTGGAGTGATCATGATGGGATTCAACATAATGTTGTTTATCCTGGCACTGCTTATTCTGGGCAAGGAATTCACTGGATACACGCTATATTCAAGCTTCGCACTTTCGGGTATGATTTACCTATTTGACCTCTTGATTCCGATGAACGGACCGATGGTCGATGACATTTTGTTAAACCTTCTTTTTGGAATCGTGATCCAAGGGATTGGAATGGGACTCATCTTTTATCAGAACGCTTCCACAGGCGGTACGGATATTATCGCTAAAATCATCAATAAGTTTACTCATATGGACATCGGCAAGGCGCTGCTTCTTGCGGATTTTGCAGTGGCGATTTTTGCAGGACTTGCCTTCGGATTCGCCTTAGGACTTTGGGCGCTTGTAGGGATTGTGATGAACGGGCTTGTCATAGACCGCGTAATCGCAGGATTTGAGATGAAATTGAATGTGGTCGTCATCAGTAATGAATATGAGTTGATCAATGACTTTGTACTCGAAGTTCTTGATAGAAGTACAACGATCTATGAAGCGCATGGGGGTTACTCCGGTACGAAAAAACAAGTGGTTCAGACAATCCTCAATAAAAAGGAATATATCAGATTAAAGCAATACATCAAGACGATTGACCCTCAGGCCTTCCTTTCAGTCGGATTCATACATGAAGTCTTGGGTGAGGGATTCAATCAATATCTTAATCAATAACAAAGAAAAAACGCTCATAGGAGCGTTTTTTTAGTGTTAGGGAACTTAAGCGCTAAGGCCTGCCGCGTTGAGCAAGTTCCATGGTTTATTGTAATGAGGCTGGAAGAAGAAATCGACAAATGCCAGCTCATCGACAGTCATTTTATTTTGAATGCACACGCTGATCGTATTGATGGATTGTGTGAGGTCCGCAGTGGAGATAATCTGTGCTCCAAGAATTCTTCTAGATTCTTTTTCATAGACCAGCTTGACTTTGACTTCATCATAGGTCGGCATAAACTCCGGCCTGTGGTTTTCTACCACGGTCACTGTCTCAATAGAAAAGCCTTCGGAAAGCGCTGCAAGTTCTGTAAGCCCTGTTGAGGCGATATTATGCTCATAGATTTTGATGCCTGACGTACCTTGTGTACCCATATACCTTGTAGTAGGACCCATTAGATTTCTGGCCACAAGGGTACCCATTCTCACAGCGTTTGTGGCAAGCGGCATGTAACCAGGTTTGCCAGTAGGATTATAGATGATCGCACAGCTATCGCCAGCGGCATACACATCTTCCTTGGAGGTTCTCATGTACTCGTCCACTATGATGGCGCCATTGTCCATCGTGTCTACTTGACCCTTGACAAGCTCCGTATTCGGTTTGAATCCGATGCAAAGGATCACAAGATCAGTATCTACCTCTGAACGGTCGGTGACAACTTTGGACACTTTACCGTCGGTGCCTTCGAATCGAACCACCTTCTCGCCTAGCGCCAATTGGATGCCATGATCTTCAAATGCCTTCTCTGCTACGGCTGTGTACTCAGGGTCGAGATACCTTGACATGATTCGGTCCTGGGCATCGATCAAGGTTACCTCTTTACCGTTCATTTCAAATGCTTCAACTAGTTCAACACCGATATAGCCTGCGCCTATCACTGTGATATGTTTTGCTGATTTTGATTTTTCGATGATATCGTTTGAGTGATGGAAATTCTTAGACAGAAGGATGTTATCAAGTTCGATTCCCTCAAATTTTGGAACGATAGGCCATGATCCCGTCGTGAGAATCAGCTTGTCGTAAGAGTCATCGACAAGTTCGCCGGAAATCAAGTTTTTTGCCTGTAGTGTTTTTGCATCCGTATCGATCTGAAGCACATCATGTCTCATGTGGGTTACGACTCCAAGTTCCCGTAACTTCTCAGGGGAGCAGTAGAAAAGGCCGTCAGAATCCTTTACAACGCCTCCTACATATAGAGCAATCCCGCAAGACAAGAACGAAATATTGTCATTTCGCTCATAGACTGTGATTTGTGCCTCTGGATATAATTTAGCCGCATTGAGTATTGCGGCGGTGCCTGCATGTGTACAACCGATAACTGCGATTTTCATAGGTGTTTCCTCCAATGTTCGTTTGTAATGATTTCAACTTTGATATTATTATAACACGATGTTCATGAAAATCAATATCATTTGAACTATTTTATTGAAGTTTATTTTCACAGTGGTCGCTGAAAAAGAAATAAACAGCCCTATTGGACTGTTTTTAGTATCTCAAGTATGATTTCCTCTATGTTTGCCAGTTGAAGCATATCGTTGATAATTACTTGACAATTTTTAGGCTTTATTCTGACATGTAGGACCTGTTCGAGTGTTGGCAGATGGACAAGAAGAACATCCATACGTGGATGGGGAAGCTTAACCGTCAATAGATTGATAGAGAATTGATGGTCGCTAGTTACAATCTCATGATCACCAAATGAGGTATAGCTTTTTAGAGGGTGATCAGACAAGCCGTTGATGCATATACGATGCCCATCGATTTTCAGAACATATATAAATTGGCGGTTCATGCTTAGTCTAGGTGTAAGCGATAGCTGGTCCTTGGGGGCGAGGTACTGATAAAGCCGCCAAAGCGGATACATATTGACGATGTCATCCGCATTGTGGAGCAGTATTTTTTTTAGCAGTGCATCGTCGGGAGACTTCAAATAAAGCTTGTAGTCCTCAATGCTTTCCTTTCCGCTGATCGTATCAGTCCTATTGATGCCGAGTAGACTTTCAATAGTCTTCAGTTTTCTGTTCTCTAACGTGTCTAGTTCTATGTGCTTAGCCCAACTCAGCAAATCAGTCCACATATGCTTTGTGTACTGATAGGGAAGCAAGTGATGTTTGGTTCTGGCTTCCAAATAGGGACGGTCAAATCGATCGCCGTTGAAGGTGATGATATGGCAAGGTTCTCTTAAGTACTCGTCAAGTGCGTTTAAAAGCTCGGGTTCATCGTCCGGCCCCTGGGCAAACCATTGGATCAGTTCCAAATCGCTCTCGCGTACCGCCATCACACCGATAAGCATGACGTAGGTGTAGGTTCTATGAAAGCCCGTCGTTTCAATATCGAGAAACACGGTCTGCACATTATCCAAGATAGGAAAGGTAACTTGTATATCGGGTTTTGGGTAATTTTTTTTTACAACAATCATATGCGTATAAGGCTCTAGACCTATCTCCTTCTCTAGTAGTTATGTTATAATAATATCGTCTTTGTAAAAGTTTAGCAAGGTAAGCACGTGATTGGATGGTACGAGTCATTCAATCCACCTGTTCATATACCGATTAAAATTATTAAGGAGAAACGTATGAATCTCATTGCCATCGATCAAATAGTAGAAGGTATGACCCTTGCTGAAGACATAATCAATGAAGAGGGAGTCATCTACCTGAATACTGGGACAGAGCTAAAGGGTAGACATATCAGACTGCTTGAAAATCTCAACGTGACCTTTGTCTATGTGGTTGTCGATAAGCCTAGCTCGGAGGCTGGAATAGACTTACCTGTTAAAGCCGTTAAGTCATTCAATAAGGAATTCAAGCATACGCTTGAAACATTTAAGAACATCTATACTAAGGTGCGTTTCGGGTCCCGGATCGCTATCGATGAAGTCAAGAAATCTCTTGAGCCACTCGTAGAAGGAATTCTTAACGACAATGATATTTTGGGAAGCCTACGATCCATTGAGATCAATGATGAATATACATTCAAACACTCCATCAATGTCAGTCTGATTTCCAGTATGATTGGAAAGTGGATGGGGTATGACGAGGAGAAACTTAAACTACTGTCAGTTGCCGGACTGCTCCATGATCTTGGAAAGTGCAAAGTTCCGAGTGAAATTTTAAACAAGCCCTCACGTCTTGAGGATAATGAATTTGAAATCATGAAAACACATGCCTTACTTGGATTTTCCATCTTGACCGAAAGTGGCAACGACAATCTAGATATCTTAAAAGGAATCTTGCAGCATCACGAACGAATTGATGGAAACGGATATCCGAACGGGCTACGCGGTGATGCGATCCATGAGTTTGCCAGAATCATCGCAGTCGCGGATATTTTTGATGCGATGACGACGGATAGGTGCTACAGGGCCAAGTTATCCGCATTTGAAGTTGCCGAAGAACTTTCTAGGCTGAGTTATGATCATCTTGACGTGAAGATCGTCACCTTGTTCATTCAAAACATCTCGAAGTTTTTTGTTGGAAACAGAGTGCTACTTAATACTGGAGACATAGGAGAGGTAATCATGGTCAATCCATTTGCAATTACTCGCCCTTTGATCAAACTCACTTCGGATTTTATCGATCTTTCAAAAGACTATAGACTTCAGATCGTCGAAGTTAAAAGTTGATAGCCTTTATTTGAATATCGTCTTTAATCATCAAATTGAATTAATAAAAAAAACCAGCACTACGATGTTCATCACATACGTAAGCGTGCTGGTTTTTTGTGGTTGAAACCTGAATAATCGTAAGACGGCTCAGGTTTGATCATTCTGAATTATTCATAATAACCGTTTTCAAACAGTAGTTTGATCTGGTTCATATCATCTGTGAAGGCTTTGGCAAGCATCAGCTTGATACGGGCTTTCTGGCCGTTTAGGTTGCAGCCGAATATCGCACCTAAGTCATGTAGCTGCTTTCCGCCGCCGTCGTAGCCATAACTGCCTAAAACCCTACCCATTGGACATCTAGAAACGATGACTACAGGAATATTGAGCTCCAAGGCTCTTCCGATACCTGACATCATTTCTGGTGGAATATTGCCTCGGCCCATCGCCTCGATGACAAATCCTTTGGCGCCTTTGTCAATTAAGAAATCAATGACTAGTGAATCCATACCGACTGCGGTTTTTATCAAATGGACGTTCTCTTCCAAGGTGTCGACTTCGATATGCTGGTGTTTGGTGATGTTTCTATAATAAATCACTTGGTCGTTGTCTACGATTCCAAGAGGTCCGAATTCCAAGCTTTTAAACGTATCAAGCGACATCGTGTGTGTTTTTGTCGTTTCGCTGGCAGCGTTTACTTCGTTGTTGAGTACGATAAGCACACCTTTCATACGAGATTTGTCGCTGGTCGCAGTACAGATAGCCGCAGAAAGATTCGATGGACCGTCGTAACCAAGCTCGGATCCGTTTCTCATCGCTGCTACCATGACAATCGGTTTTGGAGTGTTTATGGATAAATCCAAATAATAAGCTGTTTCTTCAAGCGAATCCGTACCGTGTGTGATCACCACACCTGAAATATCATCTCTTGCAATCAGACCAAGTACGACAGCTCTTAACTCATGCATTTTTTTCGGTGTCATCTGAGGACCAGGAAGTCTTGAAAAACTAACTATTTCAATCTCAGCCAGCTTATCGATATTTGTCACCATGGACATGATTTCTTCTGAGGACATTGCAGGTATTGCTGCAGAGATTCTGGGGTCGACTTTCATAGAGATGGTTCCTCCAGTAAAGACAACAGCGATTTTTTTTAACATGGTCAAACCTCCAATTGCTTCTTATGTATACGTTTTCCTTAATAATTATAACAGGATAAGGATTAAAGTGTAACTTCATTTTTGTAATAGTTTCCTTTGTGGAGTTTAACGGGTAATCGGATGGTTTTTCTCAGAGATTTAAGGTATAATAATACTGTTTGACATTGAAAAGAGGTGTAACTATGATTTATTTTGACAATGCCGCAACAACTAAAGTCATCGATGAGGTTGCGGAATTGACGTTGAAGTATATGACGGAAAACTATGGAAATCCATCTTCGCTGCATAGGATGGGTTTGAATGCTGAAAAGGGTGTAAAAAGCGCTCGAGGATTGATTGCGAAAAGATTAGGCGCTAAACCTGAGCAAATCATATTTACTTCTGGAGGAACCGAAGGAAACAATACGGTGATACTTGGAATCGCAAGGGATCGCGCAAAATTCGGCAAGCATCTAATTACTACAACTATCGAACATCCATCGGTTTTAAACTGCTTTGAGCTGCTTGAATCCGAAGGGTTTGAAGTGACATATCTCCCCGTAAACCAAGAGGGGATTGTAATGCAGGAAAGTCTGAAATCGGCACTTAGACCCGATACTCAGCTTGTGAGCATAATGATGGTCAACAATGAACTCGGATCGATCCAGCCTATAGCGGACCTGGGAGCGGTTCTGAAGTCTTCTGATTATCAAGGTTATTTTCATAGCGACGGGACACAAGCGCTCGGTAAACTGAAATTGAACTTTACTAGTCTACCTTTGGACTTTTTTACCGCTGCCGCCCATAAGTGTCACGGACCAAAGGGTGTTGGATTCATCTACGCTAGATCTGGACGACTTCCCAAAGCGTACATGATCGGTGGCGGTCAGGAATCCAATCAACGATCAGGTACGCATAACACGGCTGGAATCGTCGGAATGGCAAAAGCGATCGATATGGTTTATGCGGACTTTGAGAGTTCTAGACAAAAAATAAGTGAGTTTAGCATCAAGATCAGATCTTATTTTGAGGACTACGGTGATTCATGCAGGGTCTATACTCCTCAGCTGGAGAAATCTGTACCCCATATCATTGATGTGGCATTCAAGCATCTAAAAGCCGAAGTGTTGCTCCATACACTCGAAAAGTACGGCATCATGGTGTCTTCAGGTTCGGCTTGTTCAACGAACAAGCAGTTGAAGGTATCTCATGTGCTATCGGCAATCGGCGCAAAACAGGAATTTATCGATGGAGCGATACGGATCAGCATGTCGAAGTTGACAACAGAAGAAGAAGTAAATCATTTGATAATGACTTTGGATAAGGTGTTACCCGAACTACAGGCGGTAACAGGGCGGAGGTTTTAATGGAACAGAATTTGTTGGTAATAAGATATGGCGAAATCGCCTTAAAAGGTGCGAACCGTAATTTTTTTGAATCTCGTCTGATGAGAAACATAAAATCTGGACTGAAAAATATTGAAGGTTCAGTTGTCACCAAGGAGCATGGCAGAATGTTCGTCAAGTATCTTCCAGAGAACCACACGGAAGTCACAGAAGCGATAAAAAAGGTGTTCGGAATCGTCTCGTATTCACCTGCTGAAGTAGTTGCAAACGACATGGAGGCAATTGCTGAAGTGGCAATCAATCAAATGAAGGATATCGTTGCAAAACGAGGTCCTGTATCCTTTAAAGTTGAGACAAGAAGACCTAACAAAGGCTTTAAACCTCAATCTCCTGAAATTTCCAGGATTATCGGTGGAGATATTTTAAAGAGTTGCGATGGGGTTGCGGTTAATGTTAGGAATCCTGATGTGACGGTTCAAATCGAAATCAGAGAAAAGACTTATGTCTATACAGATGTGATCAAATGTCAGGGCGGTATGCCCTATAAGACAGCTGGAAGAGCCATGCTTTTACTTTCTGGCGGTATCGACAGTCCGGTTGCGGCATTCATGATGGCGCGTAGAGGATTAGAAATTGAAGCGGTCCATTTCCATAGCTATCCATTTACAAGCGAAAGGGCGCAAGAAAAAGTCTATGAACTTGCGCGTAAATTAGCTGTATACACTGGCAGAGTCAGAATTCATTCGGTAAATCTCCTTGATATCCAAAAGCAAATAGGTAAAAAGTGTCCGAGTGAGGAAATGACAATTCTGTCTAGAAGGTTTATGATGGCAATTGCGACAAAAATCGCCGAAGATAGAGATTGCAAAGCACTTGTAACCGGGGAAAGTCTAGGACAAGTCGCTTCTCAAACAATAGAGGGGATCAATGTCACGACAGATGCTACACATCTTCCGGTATTCAGGCCTCTTATTTCGATGGACAAAGTCGATATCATGGACATCGCAAAAAAAATTGACACTTATGAAACCTCCATTTTACCTTTTGAAGACTGCTGTACTGTTTTCCTACCTGATAGAGTAGTTACAAAACCAAAAGTTGATATAATTAGAGCATCTGAAGCTTTGTTGGATAAAGAGAAACTTATAAATGATGCGATTGAATCGATGGAGATCATTATTGTTAAAGGGGAAGAATCTTATGAAATGTAATTCATGTGGTATCGAACTTGAAGCAGGTAAAAAAAAATGCCAGGCTTGTGGTGCAAAACAACCAGTAAAAAAAGCAAAGAAAGCTAATGAAAAAGAAGTCAGCATTCCTGTAAAGACGATGCTGTTGGTTTTAGCTGGTATTGTCCTAGTTGGCGCAACCGGTCTTGGATTACTGAGTTATCAAGTTAGAGACAATGGGAACACTCAAGTTGTTGAAGTTCCTGAAGAGAGTTACCACTATGAAATCGCAGTACAAGCGTTCGATTCCGGCGATTATGACTTAGCGATTGCTGAGATGACAAAAGTCGCTGAGTTATCCAAGGATGAAGGTCTAAAAAGACAGGCGCTCCACACAATCGGAATGTCCTATTATTTTTCCGGTGAGTATGATCAGGCGATCGCCTCTTTCAGTTTGGCTCAGGATATTGCCTTGTCCTTCCACACCAGCGCTTATATGGGTGACGCATACACGCAATTGGGTAAGCAGGCGGAAGCTTATGAGTGGCTCAGTCAAGCAAATCAAATTGAACCTGAGAACTACCTTTATCATGAATTCATGGCATTTTTCCATTATAAATTTATGGATTTGAATGCGATGATTAATGAAATAGACAATGCAATCAATCTGGGGTCGGACAATCTATACCTCTATGAACTTAAAGTGATCGCATTTCATTTGAGCGGACAAGACTTTTTACGAGATGAGACCCTGTCCATTTTAGAACGAAGTGAGTATGCAGGATTAGATGAACTATACAAACGACTTGGTTTTACAAGGGATTATCTCTTTGAAAAGGTCAGTCTATCTGAATTTAATCTGACCTTCTTTGAAGGTGACGATTCGGTGGTGGAAGTACCTGCATCCGCCCAGACGACATTTAAGCAATCTGAAGCAAGATTTATCTATTGGAATCTAAATTATGAGGTGACACCTCTTAAAAATTCACATCCTATGCTTGTCAGAGCCATCTATAGGGATGAAAACGGAACTATCGTTAGTGACTCCAGCGACTATCTGACGATTGAAAAGGAATCAGTTGACGGTTCTTTCTTCTGGGGAATCGGTAGTGGAGATGCCTTATGGAAGACCGGTGAGTTTGAAGTTGAAATTCTCATTGAAGATACATCTGTCAGCACTGGTAGATTTACAATTACAGAGTAATAGCAAAACGACTCAACCGTATGATCGGTTGAGTCGTTTTTTAAATTAACTTCGTCTTAGATTGAAATTCATCCTGAATCTGTTCAAGACGTTTGACACCGTCAAGTCGATTCTGTTTTGCTTCTTCCTGAATTCTTTTCGTCTCCTCTATACCGTCCACAATCATCTTCCAAGTTTGCTCGAGTGTTTCCACGTCGATCGAACTTCCGCTAGCCAGTTGGGCGGTGAGTTTTGATTGCATTGCCGTATTCTGAGCATTCTTCAAGAGCAGTTCATTGGTCTTCTGGTCGAGTGCGGCCATCGCTTGAGCTTGAATACCTTGTCGTTTAAGGGCGATCGCTTGAGTCAGGCTTTGTTTAAAAATAGGGAGTGTAACGATAAAGGCTGAATTGATTTTTCTCATCAAATTGTAGTTTCCGCGCTGAATAAGCTTGATTTGAGGCAATGACTGCAGAGCGACGTTTTTAGCAAGTTCTAGATCGTAAATGCGTTGCTCCACCATTTCAACCGCCTGTAGCAGGTTGTTAAGGTTAACCTGGTCGATCTGGTCGGTGCCTTGAGCGACTTTAAGCTCCAGTGCTTTAATATCGTTCTCCTTAAGATGTTCAAGGGCCATCTGGCCAGCGTAGATATACTTTTGAAGAATTTCATAGTATTCCATATTTTTTACGAACATATTGTCAAGCATGTCGTTGGAAGTCAAGATTTCCTTCTCGTACGTTTTCAATTGACCGTAGACTTTGTCGACTTCTCCACCCATGGACTCGTATTTCTTCAACAGGTTTTCAATCGAATTTTTTGCATTTGAAAACATCTTATCGAAGAATCCTTTTTTCTTCTCTTCAAAATCATGTGAATCGAATTTGCTCATGATTTTATTGAGCTGCATCAATAACATTCCCGAATCCTCAACGTTTGTTGACTTCATGTTCGCTAAAATCTGATCGGCGAACTTAGAAATTTCAGCGGCTGTTTCTCCACCGAAAGTCATAATCGATTCTGCGCTCTTTATGTCGAGTTGCCTAGAGATTGAAACAACCTCGGGGGCGTTCTTCACGCGCTCTTCCACAACCTTGGTCGTTTCGCCGGCGTCAAAATCGAAATCTTTCTCGTCTAGGACTTGCAGTTCTTTGGGCATAGTATCCTCCTTTTTCATTTCATGTGGTTGGCGTATTATTTCTTAAACAAGTTACTGATTGTACGCTTCTTGCTTTTCTTGATCATTAGGCAAATCTCATCATAACTCAAATCATATGAAACTGTTTCAAAGTGATGTGTTTGGAAGCAATCCGCATTAAAAACATGTTCGATATTGGAATAACCTGTGGGTGATATGATCAGTAAATCAAATCCCATCTGGTGGATCATCGCAAGCGTATAGTGGTCATAAGTTGAAAAAAGGTGCTTGTCGCAATCCAGAATGACTACCTTTGGAATGTCAAATGGTTTATCGAATCCTTGAGCCAGGCGGACAAGCTCGTCAGGCAACCTGAGCATCACCGCCAGCGCCTGGGCTTTGATAGCATCGGGAACCACAATCGGACCTTGATTGTTCAAAATTTCTTTGATGCATCGAAGAAGGTGGTTCTGAACGTTTTCTCTAAGATGCGCGTAGCTGAAAAGTGGTGAATCTATCAGGCGTTTATCGATGGATTCTGTAGATTTTAGAATTTCTGATGCGAAATGTAGATCGCTATGAGACGGTGGTGTCTGATTTAGCGGAATATGTGTATAGACCACAGTGTGCTTTGATCTGATGAGCGGCCAAATCATAGTAGCGTACTCCTCAAGACTTGGGCTTACACCGCTTAGTTTTACAGTGAATTTAGGCGAAACAACTGAATGTTCAGCAACCTGAAATCCTGGTCTGATCCTTGCCTGTTCCGACCATAGGATCAAGAGCTCGTCAATGGTGGATTTCAATTGTACCGGTTGCAAAACAAAATCATCCAGTTGCCATGGCTTATAATAACCTGTCGATTCACCAGTGATATAATTGGAAAACTCACCGGACGCTTGAAGCGCAACTGTCTCGCGAATGTGTTTTTTTGAAACCACAGGCAAAACTTCCAGTGGAGTGCGATGTAAATGCGTGAGTTTGGGTATTGTTTCAAATCGATCGCCATGCCAGTCGATTGACGATGTATCCCCATAGGTATGGAGAATCATACAATCAAAACCACACTGGTAAAGCCAGGTGATGAAAAACTCGAGTTCTGGTGTAAGATCGCATCTTATCAACACAACTGGCAGATCCCATATAGCTGAGTCTAGGTCAAGAGGGGCATAAGCCTTGCAGATATCTGTGATAAAACGATAAACACAGTCGACGACGCAGTATTTTAATAGCGCAATGTCGGCCTCCAGCATGGCTCCAAGCCTTTCGAGGTTGATCAGCAAGGTATTCTCAAAGTCGTTTGAAAAGGCGTGAAACATTTTCGCGGCACGTAAACTTTGGATAAATCCGCTTATGGGGTAATCATCGCTCTCATGAAGTTCAAATAAGGATCTAACCATGGTGAGCGAATGAACATCTGAACGGTGGACCATTGAATTCTCATATTTTAAAACCGTGCGTTCATTCTTCAAATTATTGATAAAATCAAGACATTGCAACTGATATAGATGATAATCCCCAGGGTAGCCTATCTTGTGCAGTCCGAGATTGCTGATCACAAATTTTGTGCCAATTCTTTGAGTTTTTCTGCTTGTAGGCTTGAACCATAAACTAGAATCAAGATCCGCACACGTCACATTGGACTCGATTTGCATAGTAATAGCGCTGTTATTCTTATCGTGTTCCAAGAGTGTAAAAGGTGAGTCGCTCTCTTTGAACCTAAACTCTGTATATAGAGATTTATCAAGGGTAAGTGTTGTTTGATTGTCATAATCGATCAGAATCACATGAAGTCCCAGCTGCTGTAAAAAATAAAGGTATAATTGCTCATGCCTGCTTGCCGGTCCTACAAAGCAAAATGTTTTCAGCTCGTTGTTCTCACTCAATGTTCGGTCGTGTATCAGCTTGACGAACCAAAAAAGGATTTTGTTGATCAAATTTGTTATCTGAGTGGGATGCTTATCGAACTCGTAGCCTTGATGATTGATAATGACTTCAAAAATAGAAACAACGTTTAAGAGAAAAGCTTGTGAATATTCCATTCCATGTAGACTGAAATATTCGAAAAATTGAGTGCTTGCAAGCGGCTGTGAAAAGGGGTAGATCGTATCTTTTGAACGATTTGGAATTTCATTGCTCAGCTGAATAAACTCCACATGGCGATTTTTAAGGATCAGCTGATGGACATATGGTCCATAACCCCTGCAGATGATCATATCTGATGAGTAAACTGAAGGACTTGGATCTTCAAAGTGATTCATCCACCCAGAAACACTCTTAGTAGGTATCACTAAATGACTACTTGTAACATCACTGCGGTTGGATGTGCTAAAATTATCATTTGTCATAGGAACTCCTAATCTATACAAGGTCTTCTTATAAACTATTATAGATTAAAAAAAGATAATTCAGTCAGCATTCTGAAAAATTTAAGTAAACTCTAATTCAACTCTAAATTAAAGACAGTATGATAAGGGTATAATCAGAATGAAGATAAGTCATATGGAAAAGAGGTGTCTCATGCCAATTCAATTAAAACGTGGTCAACACGTCAATCTAAATAAGGAAAGTGACAAGCTTTCCATCTTGCAAGTAGGGCTGGGATGGGATTCGATAGATGAGAATTACGGGATTCTGGCGAAGTTGTTTAATAAAGGGGAGCTCGATTGCGATGCCTCTGTGATCATGCTGGACGAAAATGACCGATTGATCGACAGATCACATGTCGTCTACTACGGAAATCTTGTAAGCCCTGACGGAGCGATTATCCACCAGGGTGACAAAGTGGATGGAAAAGGAGACGGTGACAAAGAGAGGATAACAATCGACCTGAACAGGTTATCCGATAAAGTTAAGAAGATCGTTTTCATTGTCAGTCTATACGGCTGTGAGAACAAGAAACAGCATTTCGGAAGATTGAAAAAGGCATCTATACGAATTGTCGACATGAAAAGCATGAAAGAAATTATCAACTACAATCTATCAGAAGAGTATTACGGGAACACGGCTTTAATAGTCGCAGAACTCAAACTTGCTGGCGGTTCATGGCGCTTTTCGGCAATCGGTGATGGAACCAACGACTGCTCCATATCAAGAGTTGTCGACAGATACAGATAAGAAAGGCGGTACGAATATTCGTACCGCCTTTTGCTTTATTGATTGTTTGTATCGTTTGGCTCTGTTGTAAGTGGTGGAACAATAGGTTCTGTTCCTGGAAAATCAGGAACGATAGGAGTATCAATTGGTTGATAGATCGGTCCGTCTGGATTCAGAGCGACACCTGCTATCTGCCAAGGATAGATTACATCGTTGTTAAGTGAAACGATTGTACCTTGGGCATTGATTCTCGAACCCGCATCCACCGCATAGTTTTGCTTGTGGATTGTTGTGATGATGATTGAATCAGTAATGATTCTTTGCTGATCCTCCCTTAAGAAGGTGTTGACCCCTTCAAGTAGAAGTGCTGTCGTATCAGCTGTTCGTTCAACTCCGACATGGATAAAACAATATGGCGATTTAGGATCGTTTGCGAAAATCGAGTAATCGACATCTTCAGAAGGTGTAAGATAACTTCTTGGTATCGTATACAGATCATCCATGATAGGAATTGGAGATTCTCCTTCTTCAAGATTCAAATAAGGGTCATATCCCTCGTCAAGCCTTAAACGCTTCACGACAGTCCTATGTGTGCTTTCCGGACAATACGGCGTCGCAAGGCGACCGCTATCGGTACAGATGGTCACTTCTACGTGCACATCATCCTTTTCAGTAGGCTGAGTACCGGGAATGAAAATCTCCCTGATGATCGTGCTATATCCATCCTGCGGATCCGCATAGCTTAGCGGGGTAGGTATCTTACCTGATTTATTATCCACGGTCATCGTGATAAGGCCCATCTCATCTGCTGTTTTAAAGTTCTTATCAGGAAGATCCGAGTGGATATCCTTCATGATCGTGCTCCAAAACTTCGCAGCAACTGTGGAACCCTGTGAAAGTGGAACTTGTACGTCGTTTCCTATCCACATGCCTGCCACATAGTAAGGGGTATATCCAACAAACCACGCATCGTGCTTGCTGGATGTCGTACCAGTCTTACCGGCGATAGGTATCCCTAAGTTACCTGGTCTAAGCGCAGCTGTTTTGGCAAGCCCTGTTGTCGCGCCACTTTGCATCATATCATGCATCAGGAATGCGACTTTGTCATCCACAACATAGGTCTGTTCGGGTGTATTGTCGATGATTAGCGTGCCGTACTTGTCATATACTTTAGTAAATGTGATGGTCTCGTTTCTAACACCACCATTTGCAATCGCACCGTAAGCGCTTGTGATATCGAATGGTGTGACACCGACTGACATACCACCAAGTGCGAGGGCTGATAGGTTGACGTCGTTTGTCGGACCGCTTTCAACAAGTGTAGAGATTCCAAGCTTCTTCAAGTAAGGAATCGAAGTCTCTACTCCCATGGCTTCGAGAATCTTTACAGGAATGACGTTGACAGACTGTTCAAGCGCCTCGCGCATCGTCATGATTCCCCTGTAGCTGTACTCATAGCTGCTGTACCAGTTGAACGGCCAAAGTTTGCCGCTATTATCATATCTAGGTACGTCATCAAAAACTGTAGAGGTCGTATACCCGTTATCAAGTGCCGGTAGATATACACCGATCGGTTTCATTGATGAACCAGGTTGTCTAGGTTGTATAGCCCTATTGAATATTCTCTGACCAGTAACATTACGGCCACCGATGATCGATCGTAACTCGCCTGTGTGGTAATCGATGATGACCATGGCTGATTGCGGCTGAATGATGCCTGTATCTGCAATCGAGTAATAAGTCTTGTCAATCAACAATTCGCCAGTAGGGGCTACAGTATAAAACTCAGGATTACTAGTTAAAAATGTCTTACTGATCACTGCATTGTCGCTCTTATCGTAACTTGTTTGATCATAATCGACCTTTACAGATTTTCCTTTGAAAATATAAAGCTCCTGAATGCTGACTTGTTCAGCATAATGACTTCTAGCACCGATCAGTACGCGTTCAAGCGTAGGATCTGAACGATATGCATCCTTGAGAAGAATTTGGACACCTATCTTGTTTCCATCAGAATCATTAGCGCTGTAGAAATTGAACGCTCTGTTTTTTCTAAGTACCAGATTGCCATTGTCGTCAAAGAAGAAATCCTTCGGCTGTACCACTAATTCCTCATTCTCATTCACAATCGCATCAAGGTCGTTCATGCTGATTTTTGAACCGACAACTTTGTCATCGTCATCTTTTAGCAACTGCAGAATATTACGATTGGAATCGCGGTACACTTCGATGGTCGGTAGGTTTTCATTGCTCTTAAAGAGTAGACCGTCCTTTTCTAAGGCGTACTTAAGCAACAGTACCTCGTCATCGACCATTCCGTCCTTATAAACATCCTTAGTAAACTCGTCGCGCACTATCAAATCAAGCTCTGCAAGCTTGTTGAGCGTATTAGGTCCTACGATCCCGTCCGTACCCAAGTCATATTTCTTTTGGAAAGCGACGACTGCGCGTTTTGTCGCCTGATCAAACTTATTATCAAAGTCATTTGCATTGTAAGCCTTCTCTAAAGTACGCTGCATAGACATATCAAGGGTGGAATAGATCTTTAAACCACCACCGTATAGATACCTTTTTGCCTCATCCTCAGAAATGTTCTTTTCATCCATCAAAGCCTCGACCACATCGTCCTTGACCATGTCTGCAAAATAAGAGGAGATATCCTCATTTCTAAACTTACCGGGATGGAATCTTTCTACAATGTCATGTGAGGTTGCATATTCAATCGCGTAATCATACTCGTCTTGAGTGATGATACCGTTGTTTTTCATCACGCCTACAACTGTTTGGAAACGGATTAGCATTTTCTCATTGAAGATGATCGTATACTCTTCAGAATGCTCTCCGAGTACGATATCCGTATCTATAACATCTTCGTTGCGCTTAATAGTAAAAGGTGAGTACTTGGAATTGCCTTTTGGAATACCAGCAAGAACTGCAGCTTCGATATAATCCACATCGTTAGCGTCTTTTGAGAAATATCTCTGAGTCGCTGCTTGAATTCCCTGAACGTTTGCACCAAGTTCGATCGTGTTCAGGTAAGAAGATAAAATCTGCTCCTTGCTCAAGTGTTTTTCAATATCGATCGTATAATAGGCTTCTTTGATCTTTCTAACGTAACCTGCCTGACCCTTGGTAAACCTCGTATCTGTCAGGTACATGTTTCGGGCGTACTGCTGGGTGATGGTAGAGGTACCAGAAGGTGATTCACCCTTTGTAACCGCTTCAAAAACAGCGCCGACAAGACGGATATAGTTGAACCCGCTGTGTTCGAAGAAGGTCTTGTCCTCAACGCCGACAAAGGCATTGATGATATCCTCGTCGATCTCGTCATATGCGATGATCGTACGAACCCCACCATCCTGAACCTTTTCAATCAAATCGCCGTTCATGTCGTAGATGACTGAGTTTTCTTCAAGTAGTTTTTCAATGTTGTATTCAGCAATCGGTTCTGTATCCGCGATAATCGTCTTGATAATTTGAAAGGCGGCTCCCGCTCCGATTAATCCGAGAATGAACAGTGTGAAAAACGTATATAGAAGAATCCGGCCCAACCGGCCTTTCTTTTTTTGCTTTGTTTTAGTTTTTGTTTTCTTCTGTTGACCCATAACTGGTTATAACCCTCCTTAGGTTGTAGTGCAATTTTATCTATCCTATCATAACACATCATTATAATTCTGTTAATTGACTGAATTTAATATCTTATAATTGTAATCAAATTGTCAAGCAAAATGAGAAAAAACGATTCAATTCAAAATTACTTTTCAATAATAAATGGGATAAGTGTATAATGGAGTGGTAGTGAAAATTGCTTTGCTATAGGAATGAGAGGTAAAGATATGAACCAGATAAAAGAAAGTGAACTAGTAATAGAAGAAAAACAAGTAGCGATCCTTGTCGGACTTGATAGGGGAATTCGTGGAGAAATAGCCATAGAGGAGTCAATGCAGGAGCTAGCGGAACTAACTAGTGCGGCTGGCGCAGAAGTTGCGATGACAATCGTTCAAAACAAGCAAACTATTGAAGCTGCCACCTATATCGGTAAGGGTAAAGTAGAAGAAGTCCGATTAGCAGTTGTAACAGAAGACGCCAATTTGGTGATCTTCAATGATGAACTAAGCGGAGCACAGATAAGAAATCTTGAAGAAATGCTAGGCGTACGAGTAATCGATAGAACGGCTTTGATTCTAGATATATTCGCACTTAGAGCTCAATCAAAAATTGCGAAACTGCAGGTCGAACTGGCACAGCATAAATATCGTTTACCAAGACTCAAAGGTCTTGGCTCAACCATGTCAAAAACAGGAGGCGGTATAGGAACAAGAGGTCCCGGTGAGCAAAAACTTGAAATTGATAGAAGACGTGTCAATGATAAGATAACCGATATTAGAAGAAGACTTCAAGAAGCGGCAGACAATAGAGGGGTTACTAGACAGCAGCGTAAGAAAAACGAAGTGCCTATCGTAGCGCTTGTCGGATATACCAATGCAGGCAAGTCATCCGTCATGAATGCCTTCTTAAAAAAATTCAATGCGGAAGCAGAAGATAAGCAAGTTTTCGAGAAGGATATGCTATTTGCAACCCTTGATACTTACCATCGTAAAATTGATCTTGACGATCATAAATCCTTCATATTGATCGATACGGTAGGTTTTGTAAGTAAATTGCCACATGCGCTTGTCGAAGCGTTCAAAGCCACACTCGAAGAAGTCATCGAGGCGGACTTGCTTGTGCATGTCGTAGATGCGTCGAATACCAACTACGAACTTCAAATGGATGTAACAGATAAGACATTAAAAGAAGTAGGAATGAAAGAGCATAATGAGCTTGTCATCTTCAACAAGGCGGATCTGCTTGAAGGGGAAAGACTTTATCCAAGAGCCGACATCTGGACTTCAATGTTGACAGGTGAAGGATTCGAAGAGCTGATTCAAGAAATTGACAAACGTATCTTTACAAGCCATAGACGTGTGAAGATGCTTATTCCTTACACTGAAGGCAGTGTTTTAAACCGAATCATATCAAATGCCAAAGTATTTGAAACCACCTACGAAGAAGAGGGAACACTGATTGACGTTGAAATCGATGCGAAGGATTTTGAGAAGTTCGAATCATATCGTACTGAATAGGAACCGAAAGTTATGTATAAAACCATATTGAATGAAGTAAAAAGTGAGATTGTAATAGAAAAATCAAGATTCATCGCCCATATACTACCTGTCACGACAGAAGAAGATGCAAAAGCCTATATCGAGAAAATAAAAAAGGAACACTGGCAAGCAAGGCATAATGTGCCTTGCTATGTGCTAGGTGAAAAGTATGAAGTGCAGCGCTATAGTGACGATGGCGAGCCATCCGGTACTGCAGGTGTTCCAGTGCTCGAGATGATAAAAAAAGAAGGAATCACAAATGTCTGTATCGTGATCACAAGATACTTTGGTGGTATAAAATTAGGCACTGGCGGTCTTGTAAGGGCATATACCCAGGCTGTAAAATCGGCATTTGAAAAAGCCGGACTGGCAAATGTCTCGGACTACCGATATTTTCAGTGCTCATTTGATTATACTTATCATGGCAAGATTTCGCATCTGTTAAGTGGGTATGAAACCTATATCACAGAAACACTTTATACAGATCAAGTAGTGCTGTCATTTTATACACTTACAGAAGAAGCGGATGAGATTCTGAATCATGTGATCGATCTGACTTCCAATTCGATTACGTTATTGAAGGATGAAATTGTATTTGGCTGCATCATAAGCGGAGAATTTAAAAAGATGGAGGAGTCTTCATGAAAGCGATAGTAAATGAAATGCTACAGTTGAAATCATGGGCGGTGGTAGGTGCGACAAGAACAACTGCCAAATTTGGATATAAGATATTCGACAGACTTAACCGATGCGGATATCAGGTGGTTCCTGTAAACCCAATGTATGATGAAGTCAATGGAATCGCATGCAAGCCTTCAATAAAAGAAACTACAGGGATCGAAGTGGTAAACGTAGTGGTTGGTCCTGATAAAGCATATGATCTGCTAGATGACTTGGTCGATCAAGGTATAAAATATGTCTGGTTCCAACCTGGAGCATATAATGACAAGGTAATTCAAAAGGCAAGTTCATTAGATTTAAAAGTGGTGTACGGATACTGTGTGTTGGTCGAACTTGGCGAACTACCTTTTTGTCCGATTTAAGTTAATCAAAATGAAAACAAAAAGCCTTCAAGGCTTTTTTTGTTTGGTGCTCACAATTTGGATATGCTGTACAAATGAAAATAGACCTCATATCTTGTACGAGCAAACTATGGAAAACACTATATAATGTAGCGTGTGGTTTAAACATTTTTACTTTCGAAAAAGGCATAAAAATTTTTAAAAAAGGTGTTGACGTAGGTCGACTAGTGATGGTACTATGTACTAGTCGTCGAAACAAAGCGTTGATGGCGGCAAGACAATTTAATTGCGAATAAGAAAAATTAATCACCTCTTCGTTGAACAAACTACGTTCAACTGGCCGGTGGGGCGTCGTGAATAAGAAACATTCACGATCAATGAACCATGACAACTGAACAATGTACCCGCTTCCAATGAGCCGCCCCGTATAAACGATAGGCGAGTTGGAAAGCGACAATGGATAATTAGAGTGCAAGAAAAGCACCAAAAAAAATCACAAATAATTAACGCTAGACGTTAAACAAACTATTTTAATTAAGAGTT